>DAOWES010000117.1 GCA_030638385.1 Candidatus Cloacimonadota bacterium
CGTAAGGCCATAACCAGCTCTGATCCAATTTGACCTACGGCTCCAGTTACTAATATTTTTTTCATTTTAATTTCCTTTTTTTCCTTTTTTTGCTATTTTTTATTTGGCAGAGGCTTTGGCCTTTGCCATTATATTATTTCATCATTATCATCAAAAATGTAATCCTCATTGATTTCAGTCATGACTGACCTGTTAGGATTAACTTCTATATCATACAGATAAGTTGTTACAATAACCACTCCGGCTATATTATATTCTTTTATCATTGACGCATGAATGCCTATAATAGAGCCAAATACAGGTTCTTTCATGGATGCTGATTTTACTTTTACTTTCTGATTTATTTCAAATTCTGGATCAATTATCATTTCACTCATCTTTTTTACCTCATTTATAAATTATCTCAGATTCTTTTGTTTTTATTTCGTTTGATTAATCGAATCCTTTTCTACGTTTTATTTGCCCTTTTTCCTCTTTTTTGAATTCATGCCAGACGAAAAAAGCCGCGAGTTTCATCAAACCCACGGCTTATAAATTTTAAAAATAAAAAAGCCACAGATTCGATTATTATTTCGTCCGTGGCTTGAATTTATATTACAAAAATGCTATATTATTCGAACCTCCGGACGGAATTTCGTCGTCGTCGTTGTCGTTGTTGTAAATGTGGCATTATAATTAATCATTTCTAGTTTTCCTCCATCCTTATTTTTATTTTTACATACTTGTAAGTTACAAATATTTTTAAGCTAATTAAGTTATCTCAGATTCTTTTGTTTTTATTTCGTTTTATTTGCTTTTTTCTTCTTTCTTAAATTCATGCCAGACGAAAAAAAAGCCGCGAGTTTCATCAAACCCGCGGCTTATAAGTTTTAAAAATAAAAAAGCCACGGATTCGATTATTATTTCGTCCGTGGCTTGAATTTATATTACAAAAATGCTATATTATTCGAATCTCCGGACGGAATTTCGTCGTCGTCGTTGTTGTAAATGTGGTATGACAATTAATCATTTTTAGTTTCCTCCATCCTTATTTTTATTTCATATAACTGTAATTTACAAAAAAAAAGCAAGGTTATTGTGTCAAGATAAAAATTAATACTTCTGCCGAAAGGTTACAGATATGATTATACCGGAAGCGTGTTTTAAGATCTTTCGGTGAAATAAGTTTATTATATTTGCATGCCATGTAATAGGTGAAATAAGAGAAATGTAATCTAAAAGTTAGTCGGTGATTTTAAACGGAAAAATGAGAGATTTTAATGAAACATCCACTAACACATGCCTCTGCGGTAAAAAGTTTCATTGTTCGTCTCGGTCTGAATCGGAACGATTCAAACCTTAGGCACGTGTTTTTGGGGCGAATTCTTCCGAATCCGCAGCACGCTGGACCATTATGTCCTTTATGATTCGGTTAAATAAAAATTTAATTTGACAGCTCTATCAATATATAATCTATAGTTAGTGATTTTTTAACGTAAAGGAGGTATTGATAGTGTTTAGTGAAAGACAAGAGCAGATTGTAAAAACAGCAATTAAATTAATTGCAGATAAAGGAATTCAAAATCTTACAACCAAGAATCTTTCAAAAAAGATTGGAATCTCTGAACCTGCATTATATCGACATTTTGATAATAAATTGGAAATATTGAAAGGAGTGCTTCGCTATTTCCAAGTAATTATGAAACCTGCGTTTGACAAAATGGAAGAAGCGGATCAACCAATTCAGAAAATTGAAGAATTCTTTTTGGCTCATCTCCAAATATTCAACAATAATAGTAATTTTGCTAAAGTGATCTTCTCTGAAGCAAATTTTCAAAGCGAAGATATTCTAATAAATTCAATGAATACTATGATGAATAAATCACGTCAGAAATTGCAAGAAACAATAATTAAAGGCCAAGAGAATAAAGAGATAGGTGCTGAAGTAAATTCGCTAAATATTGCCAGAATGATTATCGGCTCAATGCGATTCCTCATAACACAATGGACGATGTCAGGAATGATTTTTGATCTTGAAACGGAAGGTAAACTACTTTGTGATGATATTAAAAAATTAATTGTTGCGAAGTAATTTTTTTATTTAAACTAGTAGTTAGTGAGTATTAACTAATGGAAAAGGAGATAGTGTGGAAAAATTATTAAATAAATTACTGAGATTTCCCAAAATAATGATGTTGGTTTTGTTGGTCATCTCGGTCGCATTTTTTATGGTAATGAAACAAAACAGTAGAATGGAAACCGACCTTGATGAATATATGCCACAAGATCATTCGGCTTTCGTTTATAGTGATAAGATGGAAGAAGTCTTTGACATCAAAGCTGGAATCATCATCGCTATCGAAAATGAGGACAATATTTATCACACAGAAACGTTACAAAAGATTAAAGATCTGACCAAAGCATTGGGTAAAATGGAAGAGATTGATAAATCTGCTGTAACTTCTTTATATACAGCAGATAATATTATCGGAACAGAAGATGGAATGGATATAAAAGCATTCTATAAAAGCGTACCGAAAACAGCTGAGAATTTATCAGAATTACAGAACAAGGTTCGTTCCAACGAGATGGTTTTTGGAAGATTAGTTTCTGAAGATGAAACTGTTTCTATAATTATAGCAGAAATTGAAGACGATGTTTTCACGCAAGAATTTTATAATGAAATCTTAACTTTAGTAAAATCTTTTGAAGGTAAGGAAAAACTGTATGTAGCCGGAAGTCCGATCGTGGAAGGTACAATGGCCTTATTGGGTCCTAAAGATATGAAAAAAATGGTTCCGATAGTGCTTTTGGTAATTTTGATTGTTTTACTGTTTGTGATGAAAAGTATCAAAAATACATTTTTCACTCTTCTCGTTGTAGTATTCAGTGTAGTTTGGGCATTTGGTTTGATGGCTGCTTTCAAGATTCCCATTTATGCCGTTTCTACAATGATTCCGGTAATGCTGATTGCTATCGGAGTTGCTGACGGAATTCATCTATACAGCCACCTTGATCTTTTCTTGCAAAAGAATCCAAACGCAACAAAAAAAGAAGCAGTAAATGATATGATAAAAGGAATGTGGAAGCCTGTTGTAATGACATCAGTAACAACATCGGTCGGATTCTTTTCACTGCTCACTTCAGAAGTTTATCCCATAAAATATTTTGGTTTATTCACCGCATTCGGTGTATCAGCTGCAATGCTTTTTTCATTACTTCTTATTCCGGCTGCAATTTTGGTTTTCGGTTTTACAAAACGCAAACCTGTCAGTGATAAAAATATTAAAAATAAAATTCCTTTTGCCTATAAATTTGCTAATGGTGTGATAAAATACAAAACGATTACTCTCTTTCTAACGATTGCTCTAGTTTCAGTTTCATTATTTGGGATTACTAAAGTTTGGATTAATTCCAGTTTTTTGGATAAATTTGAAAAGAACAGTGATATTGTTCTTACCGATAGATTTATTAATGATCATTTTGGCGGAACAAGTATGCTCAATGTAATTTTGGAAGCTGACGAAAAAGGCAAAATGAAATCTCCCGAAGTTTTAAGTTTAATGTCTGAAATGCAGCAAACAATTGATTCTAAATTGGTTGTGGTGGGAAATACGTTTTCATTGTCAGATTATCTGAAACGAATGAATAAAGTGATGCACGAAGATAAAGAAGAATTTGATATAATTCCTGATACTCAAGAATTGATTGCACAATATTTGTTGCTTTATGAAATGTCCGGAGATCCTGATAATCTTTGGAAAGTTGTGGATTACAATTATAAAATTGCAAATATAACAATTCAGTTGAAAAGTGATAATTCCAAAGCTATCAACAGTGCTATTGCAGAAGTAGAGAATTTTAGAGATGATTTCCAAAAACTTGGTGTGAAGATCAATTTTGCGGGTTCCGGCTACAAAGCTCTTGTATTTACCGATCTCATTTTGGAAGGACAGATTAAGAGTTTGGTGATGTCATTATTTATCATTATTATTCTACTTTCATTTATGTTTAAAAATTTCCGGGCAGGATTGATCGGCTCGGTTCCCATCGTTACCACAGCAGTTATCGGGTTTGGCGTGATGGGACTTTTGAATATTCCACTCAGCACAACCACAGCTCTTATATCCAGTATTGCTATCGGAATTGGGATTGATTATGCAGTTCATTTTATTGAGCGTTACAAAATTTATGCGAAAACAACAGGAGATAAACAGAAGACGATGGAAGGAACAATGCATCATTCTGGTCGTGCTATTATCTTTAACGCAATAGTTGTGATAGCCGGATTTATGGTTCTATTATTTTCTGTATTCCCTCCAAATAGAAGCCTGGGAGCTTTGGTTTCATTGAATATGTTCACTAGTTTTCTGGGAACTGTAACCATTATGTATTTGTTACTTTATAAAACTAATCTGTTTTTTGGGAAAAAGTGAAAAACAAATTTGGTGAATTCAAATCACAATGCGGTGAAATCTCTGTAAACCACCAAGCACCTTCCGCTTCAACTCGACGGATTCGGCTAACCGGACGAGTTGAAACTTAGATGATAGTTTCACAGAAAAATAAATTGATAAAAGGATAATTATGAAAAATATAATATTCATAAACAGTTTGGTTTTCATCTTATTGATAATCTCGTTTATCAAAGATAAAGAAAAAACTAAAAAATCAATAATGATTGCTGTTAAATCTCTCGGTAAAATTGCTCCGGCTATTCTATCTGTAATTATGTTGATTGGAATTATGTATGTTCTCTTCGCAGATAAAATAGCTCTTTTCTTTGGGCACGAAAATGGAGTTTGGGGATTTGTTTCAATTTCTCTTATAGGAAGCATTCTTCACATGCCGGCTTTGTTAGCGTTTCCGCTGGCTGGTTCATTTTTGAAAGAAGGTGCATCAATAAGTTCTGTGGCGGCTTTTATCACCACACTCACGATGATTGGTGTGGTAACATTGCCTTTGGAAATCAAAACTCTTGGTAAAAAATTTGCTATTTACAGAAACGTTTTCAGCTTTGCAATTGCTTTGATAATTGCCCTATTAATGGGAGTTTTATTATGAAAGAGGAAATGATGAAAAATAAGTCTAAAAACAGTAAAAAAGGATTTTTATTTCTCGGAATTGTAATTCTAATCATGATTTTTGTTTTGTTTTTAAATCCGGATAAATCTTCTTTAATTATGAAAACATCCTTTGATTATTTCAAACAAATGGCAATGGTATTTCCTGCAATTCTTATATTGATGGGATTGTTCAGCGTTTGGACTTCCAAGGAATTTGTGATGAATCATCTTGGCGACAGCTCAGGTATAAAGGGAATAGTGGTTTCATTTATTTTGGGAGCATTACCAACCGGACCGATTTTTATAGCTTTTCCGATGGCACAAGCACTTCGCAAAAAAGGAGCAAGTTATACAAATATTGTAATATTTCTTTCTGCCTGGGCATGTATAAAAATTCCGCAAGAATTAATTGAGATGCAATTTTTGGGAGTAAAATTTATGCTTGTTAGATTGGGAATGACAATTATTTTTATCACTATAATGGGGCTGATTATTGAAAAATTAATAGGGGGTGATTCATTGAAAGAAAGGAACAGAATTTAGGGGATATTTTGAAATTGAATACAATGAATTCAGAAAAAAGCAGAAGGATAAAATAATGAAACTACACAAAATACTATTTGTACTAATTCTCATAATATCGTTTTATATCAATCTGACCGCCGAACTCATTCAATTGGAATCAATAAAATTATCAGGCAAAGATGGTGGTTATGCAGACGGAAAAGATTGGAGCAGTGATTTTCTACTAGGAAAAATCAATGTTATTATCTATATTGATCCCGATAAATTTTCCGAAATCAAACAATTTATTTCAGATCTAAAACTCGAAAAATCTAAAATCAAAAAGAAGGCAAAACAATCCGAAGCAATTTCTTATGTTTTGGATAACGCCAAAATTCTTGTCGAAAAATAGAACTTGCAGGATGATAATGTAAATATTCTTATTTTAGATAATTTCAACAAAATTCTTTATCAATATTCAGATAAAATAAAACCAAATCAAATTGATGAAGTAATGGAAATTATAAATAAACAGTAAAAAAAATAACAAAGACAATACCGTCCGGCTTCGTAAATAATACTATGCCGTGACAAGGAGGAAAAAATGTTTAAGGAAACAAAATCAAAAATTGCATTAATGCTTTTGGTGCTATTTACATTTGGAACCGTATTATCTGCTCAGAAAATCACAGGTTTAAAAATTATTGAAAATGTTTATAATCGACCAAGCAGTGTAGATCAAACTGCCGATCTCACAATGTCATTGATTAATTCTCGTGGAGATAAACGGGTTCGTGAAATTAAGCAATTCTTAAAAGATTCTGATGGAATGGAAAAAAAGATAATGTTTTTTGTTGCTCCGGCAGATGTTTATAATACTTCATTTATGAATTGGAGTTATGACAAAGCTGGCAAAAATGACGACCAATGGATTTACCTTCCAGCTCTAAAACGGGTAAAGCGAATTTCCAGCGACAGCAAAAGTGATTATTTTATAGGCTATGATTTCACTTATGATGATCTTGGCGATCGACAGCCTTCCGCCGATACGCACAAGTTATTGCGTGAAGAAGAGATCGATGGCGAGATGTGTTATGTAGTAGAGTCAACTTCTAAAGAAGACGAGTATATGTATTCCAAAACAATTAGCTGGATTGTGAAAGATAAATGGATTGGAAAGAAAAAAGAGTTTTATGATGAAGATGATGAATTGCTGAAAATACTGACTGTAAAAGAATCTGTTATAACCAAAGATTTTATAGTCATCACACTTTCAGTAATGCAGAATATTCAATCTGGTCATAAAACAATTATGAAATTGGGAAATGTGAAAGTAGATACCGGAATTGCGGATAATAAATTCACCGAACGTATGATGAAGAGGGGAATGTAAAATGAAACATAAAATGATAATCTTTATTCTGCTAACATCAACATTAATTCTAAATGCTCAACCAAAACAACGTGGATTTATCCGTACTAATCTTGGAGCTTTAGCAGAAGATGGAGAATATTCTAGCTTGCAAAATACTTTTGATTGGCGATTAGATTACAGCAAAGCTGATATTGGATTTTATGCAAATCTGGTTTTTAATTATAATGGATTGGTTAAAGATTTGGATATAAGTCTGCGTCAGGCGTATTTTGATATCTTCTTTGATAATTTTGATTTGAGAATTGGTAAACAGCAGATTATCTGGGGAAAAGCTGATGGTGTATTTATCACAGATGTAATATCTCCCAGAAATCTTTCAGAATTTATTTTGCCTGAATTTGAAGAAATACGAATCGGGACAAATGCTATGAAATTAGATTATTATATCGGGAATGCAACTATTGAAGCTGTTTGGATTCCGATTTTCCAACCAACAATTATTCCTGACGAAAATTCGATTTGGTATCCTAAAATGGCAGATTTCACGATTCAACCTGTTATTGAAACTACAAAAGAAGTAGAAAATAAATTGTCTGAAAGTGAAGTAGCTTTAAAATATTCCTACCTTGGAAGTGCGATTGATTTTGAATTGATGACCGCTTATATGTGGGATGATAATCCTGCGATGCACATTTATCCAACAATGAATCCTGAAACAGGACAACCAATTGCATTAACCATAAAACCGGAATATCACAGATTACCATTAGTTGGAGCAAGTTTTGGAAAATCTATTTTTGGTGCTGTTCTGCGTGGAGAAGTAGCTCATTATTTTGATAAGAAATTTTCTGCCGAAGATTTTTCTGTAAAGGGAATCAGAAAGAAAAATTATGTACATTATCTTGTTGGATACGATCACAACTGGTTTGGAGTAAATATTAGCTTTCAATTTATTCAAGAATATATTTTGGATTATGAAGAAGATATTCGCAATGATGAA
>DAOWES010000020.1 GCA_030638385.1 Candidatus Cloacimonadota bacterium
AAAGAACCTGATCTTGTATTTCTGGATATAAATTTGCAGGGTGATATTGATGGAATTGCGGTAGCAAAAACAATTCGAAAAATTTATCAATCCCCGATAATTTTCTGTAGTGCATATTCGTCGAAAGTAATTGTGGAAAAAGCTTTAAAGATAGAAACATCAAGTTATATGTTCAAGCCATTTACGGCAGAATTAATTAAAGGAAAATTGCAAGAAGTACTTTAATAGAAAATAATAAAAAACACTCTAAATCATTAAAATCGTATGCCAAAATGATTGATTTATGAGTGTTTTTTATTTATCAATAAAACAATATTTTTTTGACTCATTGTTTTAATGCTAAACAAAGGGGGGGGAAATGAAAAGATACAATAATGAAGAAGAATCTACTATAATCTATAAAGAAGACATAAGAAGATTTTTTAGAGATCTTGGGATCACATCATTAGCTTGGGTTTTCATTTTGCTAATTTTAAAGTTATTAACTATCCTGATTTAATGCCCTCTGAGACTCCATTATATATATTTATATTACTTGAATTATTTTTTGTAATCGTAAAGTTTGTGACTATTGTAAAAATCTGGAGCATAAAATCCACCCCTCGTCATTTATCGTCACATTGAGATCGTTTTTTTTATAACTCTTTTTCAGAAATCACTTCAATCCCGTTCTTGATAAAAAGTTCTGCAGTTTTTCCAAAACCTTCTGTTAACTTACCACTATAGGTTCCATCATAAATTGTTCCACTCCCGCAGGAAGGTGAATTTGCTTTTAATATCGCTTTCTTACAACCAACCAAATTAGCCATTCTTAAAGATTCTTCGGCTCCTTTATTAAATTGAGCAGTTACGTCTTCCCCATCTTTAGTAATGACCTTACAATCAACAATTTCTGCCGGCGTACGCGGCGTGGCAAGCCCACCTAATTGTTCAGGGCAAAGAGGAATTGCTAAACCTTGACGAACTAGCTCTATAACTTTGTCGCAACTATTTTGGTGGCCATCATATCGGCATTTCATCCCGGCTAAACAGGCGCTTACAATTATCATTTTATCTCCTGAAACTTATTCGGTTTCATCACCTTCCCCATAAATAGGATTGTTTTTGATTTTGTATCTTGAATGTAAAAGAAAAAAGGATGGTTTGCATTGAAATCTACGATCGGAGCTGGTTCTGGTATGCACATAGCAGACATCATCACAACTGTAGCAGCTGCTGCTTCAGTACCATTTTCATCAATCTCAATAAATGCTTTATGCACAACATCAGAAATTGCTAATGAATTCGTCTTTTCCATTTTGCTAAAGTTTGCAGAAGCGCTAAAAGCTGAAGTCATTCCTAAATTTATCAAAGTTTCGTTCAAATTTAATGTTGTTTCTATTTTAAATTTTGGAAGAAAGATCCTTACTCGTTTGGTTTTAAGTTGCTCATTAATTTTGGAAAATAAATCCGGATCTAATTCGTTTTCAAGTTCATCAATCCCATCTACATCATTTGGTAAAAGGATTGTCATAGCCAGATCACTGCCGGCGTATGGTAATTGCACAACTTTCATATTATCGAATGTGGCAAGTTGGAAATAATCGATTTTCAACATCATCGGGGTTTGCATCGAACTTTCCTTATCCAACCAAAATTTCCCCGGTTTAGTAAAACGCTCTTCGAATTGATCTCGCCATTCTGCTTTCAGATAGATAGCATTGCATAAAATAAGTTTTGTAGCGGATGTTATAATATTGGGTTTGATAATATTTTTTATTTTTTCTTTAGTAATCTTCTCTACCCAACTGTTTATTCTGTCAGCAGATTTTTGTGGTTCTGTTTTATAGTTCACTTTAAACAATTTGGAATCGTAATATTTCTCCATCAATTCCAAAAAAGATTTTCTAAGTTTATAGTCTTCTTGAATCCAGAGAGAATTGGCCAATTGAACTTCAACTTTTTCAGAATTTAGCTTTTGATAATCGCTGATAAAATTGGCAAAAGATTGATGAACTAAATTATTATCATCTGAAAAATACAGAACCTTCCTCATCTCCTGCTCTGTGATTCCGGCAGCTCCACCAAAAGTCATTGCCAAAGCAGATGAGATGCTTAATGGAGAAAAAATATAATTTTCAGCGGGCAATGATGTTTGGTTATAAATATCCAAAGCAAATTTATTGTTACTCTCTGCTAATTGCCAAGCTTCTGCATTCAAAAAGGACACAGCTAAAATGAAGGTAGTAAATATAAACTTTCTCATATTATCATAATCTCCAAATTTAATATTTCTATAATTTTCAGAAAACCTCATCCCAAGCCGGAAAGAACTGAGGTGAGGTTTATTCAAAATTTTCAGATCAAAGCTTTTCCTGCAAATCGGCCAATTTGGCAATTGCCTGCATTGGTGTGAGATTATTCACATCAAGCTCACGAATTTCATCTAATATTTTATCTTTTTCATCATTTTTTTCAAAAATAGCATCAAAGATATCCAATTGATCAGTGTTGCTAACAAGCTGTTTTTTTGCTTTTGCAGTAAGACCTTGCGGGCTTAATTCGTGTTCTTCTAAGTTTGCCAAGATAGCTTTTGCTCTTTTTATTACAGGCTTGGGAACACCAGCCAAACGTGCTACTTGAATTCCATAACTTTGATCTGCCGAACCTCGCTCAATTTTCCTAATAAAGATAATTTTATCGTTCCATTCCTTAACCAAGATATTGTAGTTTTTCACTCCCGGTAGAATATTTTCTAATTCAGTAAGTTCATGATAATGAGTTGCAAAAAGAGTTTTCGCACCGATTTTTTTGTTGTTATGAATATATTCAACGATTGACCAAGCTAAGCTAAGTCCATCAAAAGTACTAGTTCCGCGGCCAATTTCATCAAGTAAGATAAGAGAATCTTTGGTGGCAGAATTGAGAATATTGGCTGTTTCGATCATCTCAACCAAAAAAGTACTTTGTCCCATCGCCAAGTTATCAGAAGCACCAACACGTGTGAACACTTTATCGAAGATGGGCAATTCTGCCTCTTTTGCCGGAACAAAACTTCCCATTTGCGCCATAATTGCAATAAGCCCTATTTGTCGTAAATAGGTAGATTTACCGGCCATATTAGGCCCCGTAATCAAGGCAATTTTATTATCTTCATTATTCAAATCAACATCATTAGGAATAAAATCTTCATTTTCCAAAAGTTTTTCAATAACGGGATGCCGGCAATCTCTTAATCGTATCTCTCCGGTATCATTGAAGGTTGGTTGGACATAACCATTTTTGTAGGCAATATGAGCAAAATTGGATAAAGTATCTATCTTGGCCACGATTTCAACATATTTTTGCATCAATTCAACTTGCCGGAATAATTGTTCTCTTACTTCAGAAAATATCTCATACTCGATATTCTTGATTCGCTCTTCAGCACCCAGTACTTTAGATTCATATTCTTTCAACTGTGGGCTGATATAACGTTCGGAATTGACCAATGTTTGTTTACGAATGTAATAATCCGGAACTTTGTCTTTATGAGTTTTTGTAATATCGATGTAATAACCGAAAACTTTATTATAGCGTACTTTTAGTGATGAAATACCAGTTTTTTGCCTCTCACTTTGTTCCAATCTGGCGATCCAACTTTTGCCATCTCGGCTAATCTCACGAAGTTCATCCAGCATTTTATCAAAACCATCTCGGATAATATTTCCATCCGTAATAAGAATTGGTGGTTCATCAATAATAGCATTTCCGATAATCTCAATTATTTGATTGTAATTGCCAATATTAGCTTGCATTTCCTTAATACTCTTTTCTTTGAATTTATCTAAAATAGATTCAATTTCGGGAGCAGTTTGAAGATAATTTCGTAAAGCAATAAGGTCGCGAGGATTAACTCGTTTAGTTCCAACCTTACTGATAATACGGCTAAGATCTCCAATCGTATTTAAGATTTTTCTAAGATCTGTTGTGAAAGCAAAATTATCTTTAAATTCCTTAACGGCAGACAAGCGAGAGTCGATCTCTTTTCTATCTAACAATGGGTTCAATAACCACTCTGTTAATTTCCTAGTTCCCATGGGCGTTTGAGTTTTATCTAAAATGCTAATCAAACTTCCATATTTACTATGATAACGCATTGAGGATATAAGTTCAAGATTTCTCCTGGAGACTTCATCGAGCTGCATATAATCTTCCAAAGAATAATATCGCAAATTGCTTACATGTTTAATCTCATCTTTTTTCAAAGATCTGATATATGCTAAAGCGATACCGGCAGCAGTTCTTCCACTCGGTTTGTTATGAGCACTAAAACCTTCTAAACTAGTTAAATTAAAATGATTTTTCAGCACTCGTTCCGATTCTTCAGGATCAAAATACCAGCTATCGAAAATGGTAATTGTATGGTTATATTCAAGTTTAAAATCTTTTATCTTCTTTTCGAAACTTTCATCCTTAATAATTATCTCCACCGGTTGTAAGCGCATCAATTCATCGGCGACCTGTTCCGGTTTTATTTCAGAAAAGATAAAATCTCCGGTAGAAATATCAATTAATGAAATCCCAATTTTATCATTTTTTTTCGGCCAATAGAGAGTTGCTAAATAGTTATGGCCGGTTTTGCCTAATAATTTACCATCAATTACCGAACCGGGTGTGATAATATCGACGATGCCACGCTTAACCAATCCTTTTGCTTTTTTAGGATCTTCAATTTGTTCACAGATAACTACTTTCGTTCCACTTTTCACTAATTTATCAAGATAATTATCAAGAGCATGATATGGGAAACCAGCTAAGGGGATGGGATTATCTGCCTTTTTATTGCGTGCGGTTAAGGTTATGCCCAATATTTTTGCGGCTGTTTTGGCATCTTCAAAAAAAGTTTCATAAAAATCTCCCATTCGGAAGAGTAATAATTTATCAGGGTGTTTCTCTTTTATCTCCAAAAACTGCTTAAGCATTGGAGTTAAATTTGTATTTATCATAGTTATTTTGTATTAATACCTTTTAATCATGTAAGAATTTATTTGATTATTTTTAAGTTTAGAAATTGCATTTTTTACTTTGTTGCTATTTTCAAAAGGACCTGCTGCAACACAATAAAGTTTTTTGCCATTTTTCATTTTATCGAAAATAATATAAGAGTAACCAATATTAGTAATTTTTGAACCTAATTTTTCGGCATTTTTCACAGCGCCAAAAGCTCCCGCCTGCAAATACATTTTTAGTTCGTTTCCGGATTTTAAAGTTTCTTTAGTTGTTTTTACGACTCTTTTCTCCAAAACTTCAAAATCAATGAGCTCGCTATCCTGAATATTATATATCCGTTCTTCGGCTATAAAAGATAGCTCGTGATAGGGATATTCGAGTTTCAGTTTTTTATACATAGTAACAGCACCTGTATATTTTTTTAGCTTCTCTTGGCAATATCCCTTTTTAAAATACATTAGTGGAATGTAGTTTTGAATATAGGCAGAAGTACGTAAAGATTCCAAAGTATTTAACGCACGTTTGTATTGGAAAGAGATAATATAGGCCTCGGCAATAATGAAATAAGCTGACTCTATTTTGGTGATATCGGAAGAATCACAGATAAAATTTTGAGATGAAATAATGGCTCGAGTTGCATCTTCGAGCTTTAGATAACACTTTGCCAACCAAAATTCTTTATCGGTAATACGTTCATCAAAAATCTGACGAAACAAAGCTTCTGCCTTTTCATATTCCCGATTCAGCATACTAATTTTTGCAAGTTCAAATAGTGCCAGTTGGCCGGAATAACTCTGAGCATCTTTTTCGATAAGTTCAGTGTATTTTGCCTGCAACTCTTTTCCTATTTTTGCTTGCTTTGCTGTTTCAAAATCTTGGAGATCTTCAATTGCGCCAAATAATAATGAGACAAAAAGTAAAAATATCAGCAAAATATTATATTTCATATTAACCTCAGTTTTTCTTCATCCGTACGATTCCACCAACGGGAATAGATTTATCTAATCTCATTTCAATGCAGGTATTTGGTTTTGTAAATTCCAAC
>DAOWES010000201.1 GCA_030638385.1 Candidatus Cloacimonadota bacterium
CGGCACTTTCTTCTGATAAAGATATGATTAAGGTTTTAAAGAAATATCCAAATGTTCCCATCATCTTGATGCATATGCAGGGCACTCCCCAAACCATGCAAAATAATCCGCAGTATGATGATGTGATTGAAAATGTGATGAGCTATTTAGCTGATCGAATAACTTTTTGTGTGGAAAATGGTATTTCAAAGGATCGTATTATCATTGATCCCGGTATTGGATTTGGTAAACGCTTTAAAGATAATTTGCTTATACTAAAGAAGCTTGCTGAATTTAAAGCTCTGCGAGTTCCACTTTTATTGGGAGCTTCTCGGAAGAGTTTTATCAATAATATTTACCAATCTTCGCCACAAGAACGTGAGGAAGCAACTTTGGCAACCACTGCGATAGCGCATCAACATAATGTAGAAATTGTGCGTGTGCACGCTGTGAAACAAAATAAAAGACTTTTGCAAACTCTTACGGCTGTGAAGGAAATAATATGAATTTTCTGATTCCAAAAATAACTGATATAATTGATGTTTTACTGGTGGCATTTTTGCTCTATCGATTGGTTTTATTGCTTAGGAAAACGGGCGGGATTCAAATTTTATTAGGTCTGGGCGCTGTTTTAATTCTTTATTTCACTGTTTCAATGCTAGATTTAAATTTGATGAAAGCACTTTTACAAGGACTTCGCGATTATTGGCCGCTGGCATTTATCATCATTTTCCAACAAGAAATTCGGGGTATGTTCGCTCGTATGGCTCATAATCATGATTTTCAATCAATTTTTAAAGATTCAAAAAAATCTGTTTATGCTAACTTACTGAATGCGGTGGCAATTATGTCATTTAGAAAAGTGGGAGCTTTAATTGTGTTTGAAAATTCTCGTAAATTGGATGAATATATCGAAAGCGGAGAGATTATTGATGCTCATATTACGGTGAAATTATTATTAACTATATTCAATTCCAAAACCATCTTGCACGATGGGGCTGTAATTATTCGAAACAATCGAATCTATGCTTGCAAGGTAGTGTTACCATTGTCAGAAAGAGTCGAATTTAAACAAAAACTAGGAACAAGACATTTGGCTGCTTTGGGAGTTTCGGAAGAAACAGATGCCTTTGCGGTAATTGTTTCGGAAGAAACAGGCAAGATTTCCATTGCTCAAAGTGGAGAGATTGTAACAGGAATCAGCCAAGATGAATTATCACAAAGGATTAAAGATGGAACAAGTTAACAGGCCATTATTGATCGCAATAACCGGTGGAATTGCTTCAGGGAAATCGTTAGTTTCTCATTGGTTTGAAGAACGCGGTTTTGCGGTAGTTTATGCCGATATTATTGGTCACAATATTTTAGAAAAATCGCAGGTTATCAATTCTTTGTACGAAAAGTTTGGCTCAGAAATTATTGCTGAGGGGAAAATATCTCGTAAAAAATTGGGAGAATTTGTATTTGCTGATGCAGAAAAATTACGCTTTTTGAATAATTTGATGCATCCGCTTATTCGAGCTGAGATGAAAGCTATTGCTGAAAATTCTTCCGAAAAATATTTATTCTATGAAATCCCTCTTCTATTTGAAAATGGTTTAGCAGATAAATTTGATCTGATAATAAATGTTTTTACCGACAAAGAAACCAAAATTGCTCGCATGAAAGTTCGTGACGGAATAGATAAAAAATCGGCTGAACAGCGGATTGCTGCCCAAATGCCTGATTATCTAAAAAAAGAACGAGCCGATATAAATATTGAGAATAATTCAGAAGTGGAAAATGTTTTTAGACAACTGGAAGCGATGGAAATATATTTACCGAAATTTAAGAAGAAAGAAATTAGCACGTTAGCAGATTAGTAATTAGTGAAAATCGCACTATTTATTTAAATATCTTTTATTTGTTCGTTGTTAATTTCTTATTCAAGATGATGATTTTTTTTAATTAAGGAGGAAGTCATGAAAAGAAAGAACTCCCGAATTGATCATAGAGTAAAGTATATTGGTAAACCAAATATCAGATTGCTGAGTTTAAATATTGCCCATGCCCGTAAAAGTACAACTCAACAATTAGTTCGAAGAAAAAAATCTATTTATCGAAACTTAGATGCGATTGTGCATCTTTTGAAGAGAGAAAAAGCAGATATTGTAGCTTTACAAGAAGCTGATAGCTCTTCTCATTGGAGTGGCCATTTTGATCATGTAGAGTATTTGGCTAAAAAATCCGCTTATAACTATTTGTTACAAGGTGAACATGTGAAAAGGATGTTCATTACTTACGGAACTGCTATTATCTCACATTTTCCATTAAAGAAATCTCGCTCATTCAAATTTTTTAAAACGCCATTAAGAATGCCAAAAGGATTTGTAATCACTACTATCGAGTGCCCGCCAGACCATTCAGAGATAGATGTGGTTTCTTTGCATCTTGATCCTATTCGAAGATCTGTTCGTATGAAGCAGGTAAATGAATTATTTGAAATGCTGAAAAATGATGATAATCCAATTGTGATTATGGGAGATTTTAATTGTGATTGGAAGTATAAAGAATCTA
>DAOWES010000290.1 GCA_030638385.1 Candidatus Cloacimonadota bacterium
CTAGTTCGAACTTGCTCAAAATTCATTTCCGGTTCGGCGGACAGCAATAAAGCAACTGCCGACGCAACAAATGGAGCTGCCATCGAAGTTCCGGATTGTTCATGATAAAGATTCTCTTCATCATTACTGTATGTACTCATAATTTGCTGACCCGGAGCGACTAAATCCAATAGTGGGCCATAACTGGAAAAAGAAGCTAATTCTTTATTGGCAGTGACAGCTCCCACGCTAATGGTATTTGCCAAACGGGCAGGATAAGTAATTGGATGTTCAGAGCTGCTTCCTTCATTTCCGGCGGCACAAACCACAATACTTCCTTTTTCGTAAGCATAATTTACCGCATAGGCGATAATGGCAGAATATGAAAGATCTCCCCAACTAAGATTTATAACTTCTGCTCCCATATCGGCAGCATAAATAATTCCGGCAGCAGCATCATCATCCTGAAGATAACCACCCAAAGTAGAGGCAAATCCTGAACGTATTGGCAACAGCTTTGTGTTCCAAACAGCACCTGCTACGCCAATATTATTATTGGTAACCGCACCAATGATTCCGGCAATGTGAGTTCCATGATTAATCTCATCGGTAGGATCATTATCTTGTTCTGTGAAATCTCCTATTCCAATATCACCAAGCTCCGGTGCATCAACAAAATCCCAGCCACGGTAATCATCGATATAACCATTTCCATCATTATCGATACCATCATCCGGAATTTCATTTTCGTTATAAAAGATGTTTGCCTGCAAATCCGGATGGTCAAAATGAATTCCGGAATCGACAATTGCTACTAATATTTCTTTATTACCAGTTGTATAGTTCCAAGTTTGAGGCAGATTTATATTTTGAAAATGTATGCTTTGTGCTTGGTAGTTGGGATCGTTTGGCTCCAGAGAAAAACGATTAAGGAAATTAGGCTGAATATTTCTAACTCCATCAAAGCGCAAATTTGAAAGTTCTTCTAAATTCGGTTGCTTATCCAAACTAATTACGTAAAATGTATTATCTTTTTTGGGCAGAACCGGAGTGATTTTCTTAACTTTATAATTATTGAGATAGCTATCTAATCCGGAAATCCCCAGAGAACCGCGCTCTATTTCTCGAGCTACTTCAGTTTGCACGATAATCTCATTTGGCACGTAATTAATTGCTGTCAGCAATAGCGGAAACAGTAAGAAAACCAAAAATATTTTTTTCATCTTTCCCCTAATGATTTACTAAAGATATCAGGCTAGAACTTATAGCTAACCTGAATCATATGCACATTATCAAGTTCAGAGTTAAATGGGACAAAAGCATAATCGATGCCGATTTTTTTGATATTTATACCAAAACCAGTCGAAAAGCTCTCGGTATCATAATTTATTTTATAGCCGCATTTTAGAGTGAAATTGTTATGGATAAGAGCTTTCAAGCCCAAAGCAGCTTTCACCTCATCATCATCAATAAATTTCAATATTTTTAGTTCGGAAGAGAGAGCAATTGTTTCACTATCAAAATATTTATTAAATTCTTTAAATACGAAAGATAATTCACCTGTAATCGGCAATTTCAATTCTTCATTTAACATCTTGTTTGTTTTACCCAAATTTTTCACTGCCGCGGCAATCTCAAATCCTCTTACGGGTGTAAGATAACGATATCCCATATCGATAGAGCCACCAATCGCAGATTCAATATCGATCTTTTCATATAAACCATTCAGATTAATCGCAAAATAATTTGTAGGAGTAAGCCTATAACCAAACCCGGTGGAAACAATCAGATCCATCGGATGGAAATCACCAATTTTAGTTCCATCATCAGTAGCGCCCGGAATTGTTCCATAATCCAAATGTCTGTAACCTGTTCCAAAAGAGAATTTACCGTTTGAATAGAGATAGCTAAATGAGCTTATCTTTGTATCAATGAACCAATTATTCTGATTTAGCGTGATAACTCTGATTTTGTTAATTGTTCCGGCAGCCGGATTATTGATGAATCGGAAAGCACTATTACTGAAAAATGTTCCTGTTCCGGCCATAGCGGCATCATCGGCACCTGAGATTATCTTGAGAACTTGTAGTCCATATTCGCCACTTGTATCTGCCAACAAACCCGCTGATAAAACCATTACTATTGCAATCATAAATATCTTTTTCATTATTTTCTCCATTATTAAAAAATTTTTTATATCTCACATTCTGCTAAAATTAACTTTTCGTATTGATAATACATCTGCTTCACGAACAATTATCTTTTCTTACCATCCTTATTTTTCTATCGCAAACTTCTTCTTTAAAACTTCATTCCCTGTTTTTATCACTGCAAAATATACTCCTGATGATAACTTGGACGCATCTACAAAAAATCCATTTTGAATATATGCAGCGCAGTATACTTTTTCTTTTAATAATTTATTTCCGGCAACATCGAAAATACTAACAGTTACATTAGCATCTTGGCTGGTTAGTAAATTTAAGGTGATGACATTTTCTTTATAAAAGCCGTTAAAGATACTACCTCCAAAAATTGCATTAAGAGGATTTGGATAGAAATAGATCTTATCTTCAATTAAAATCGTCTCATCCTCAAATTGGTTTTTGGGAAGCGCTTCGAGGTATGATGCAGTTCTTTGTAAATTCCCAAACTCTACTTTCCAAGTAATGTTTTCAAGATTTAAACCGGAAATTTCTTGTTTATATACTGCTCCATCGGCAGCTGCATAATAGCAACTATTTGCATAATCGGCATATTCGGCAAGAACAGGATAGGTTGTGCTGAAAGTTTGGAAAGCGATGGGATAGCCAGCCATTATTTCATAGTTATTATCAGATATTTTTTCCCATATACACAGTTTATTACGAGACATTGATCCGATAATTTCCAGCTGATTATCATTGTTTACATCCGCTGCGATTACGCCACCACCTACAAAAATAGAATCGGGTGATGAGATAATATATTCCGGTTTGCTAATGTTTGCTTCTTTATCAATAATGCAAAAACTATTTTCTCCACCATAGATTACATCTAAAAATCCATTTTTACTCATGTCGGCTAAACTTGGAATAGTAAGCGCTTGCAGTGGAATCTTAACCGGGAAATTATCAAATAAGCTGCCATCATGATGATAGCAATATAAGCTGGAATCCGCTGTTGTAACGATGAAATCTAAATTTTTATCTGCATCTATATCGACCCAAAGAGCGGAATCTATCTCTTTTTTCTCACCAATTTCCAGAGTAATTTCAGAGATGATGTAATTATTTAGATCTAGTTTCTGAACTTTCCACAAGCTGTCGATAACAGCCACTGTGTTATCTTTCAGCATCAAATTGGAGATAAATATTTCATCAAATTGCACTTCTGTAAGCTCTTGCAAATTGGCATCCAAAATTCTAATAATACTAGATGTTTTATCTAAAGCTGTCATTGGCAAAAGCACACGGTTTTGGTTTGTAGCATCATTGTTTATAACCGGTGCAGCAGCCCAAGAATATTCTGTGCTTGATAAAACTTGATTATACCCATCTTCATTGGAAAGTGAATAAAGATAGCAAGCATTATCACCAACTGAATATGGTAACAATATTTTTTTGGAAAATTCATCCCAAGCATATAATTCAGACAATTCGGAAGCGGGATCAAACTGAGATGTTTGCACAAATATCTGATCATCTTTCCAAATATAGTTCTCTCCATTTGGCATTGGATAGAAGATCTCATTTTCTCCATCTGAATCAAAATCGATAACGGCTACAGGAGAATCTAGCATGCCGGAATAATCTGTTTTCAAACTCCACTCAAAATTGACATCAAAACTCATAACTGTATCTGAAACGCTAATATTCAATATCTCTACCCTATTACCGCCATAATAGCTATCGGAAGTAGGAGATGAGAATAACTTATCATGAAATTGCTTTCCGAAGTATGTATTATTGCCGGCGCGGAAGGAATCGTCTTTGCCACCAAAAAATGTGTTTATCCCATCTAAATGCTGCACTCCATCTGCTTCTTCCAAATCCACAGCCTTATGAGCGGCATCACCATTCGGATGATTTTTTTCGAAACCGGGAGAAAATTTTTCCTCTAATACCAACTCATCAATATGCCAAATTAATAATCCGGAACCATCAAAAGCCGGATTATCTCCATCGCCATATCCCGGAAGATAAAAACTCCATTCGCAGCCCTCGTAACTATTTTCCATAAAATTAAATTTGGGTTGCCCGGCATAAGGATGTCCGTCCGGATAGTATTGCTGATTCTCTGCTAAGGGGAATGTAAAGCTTACCAAAGTATCACCGTTTACATTAACAAATGTACTATTATCGGGATTCTGCTGATGATTTTCAATTAAAAAATATTCCGATTCAGAAATATTTATCTTATATAATTTTGTTTCTTCATCCGCTGCATTCGGATAGCTAATTTTTAAGTTTTGAGAATTGTCCTCTATCTCCACAAGATCATCTTCCCAGCCCAAATAGTAGCGTGACCAAGCACATAATGGTGCCGGCACATAACCATTTGCGATCCAAGCACCTATACCCATTATGCCAAAACCACCTATCCCACGAGAAAGACCATTTGAGTTTCTGTTATCAAATAAGGTTGGTAAGCCAATGAGATGGCCAAAGTGATGGGCGAGAACTCCATACATATTATAGATGGGTGAGGTTACATCATTATCCGGTTGCCACTCTGTTTCGGGGCAAACGACAAATTCATTCAGATAAGTCCCGTCATCGGTTTCCAAACCTTGGTAATCATCATTTTCCGGATCCAAACCACTTTGAAAAGATTTTCGTGTAAGAAATGTACTAATTATTCCATCTGCATTTTGCCCGGTAAGATCAGCTTCTTGCCCGGCTCCGGCGTGAAAAATGATGAAGCCATCGTAGAGTGAAAAATCTATCTCAGAATCAACAATATCCACCGCATCAGAAACCATTGTGCAAACACGCTCTGTCTTTAGCTCCTCACTCCCATAAAATGCCATTGTATTGGGCACAGTAATAATATTTTCATAAATTGTAAAATTATCTAAACTAAGAGGATACTTACCGTGTGATTGATCACGATAGTATTCTGAAAGATGTTCCAAATATTTAGAAAAATAGGCCTTATCGTGAACTAAAAAATCGGGGTAACTTACTTCTGAAATGAATTTAACATCTTCAAATTCAATAAGTAAAACCAAAAGATTGTCCGGTAAATCCTCTCCTCTCGAATTATCATAAAAACGTTGCGAAGGGTATACCGCCAGATTTTCGGCATTTCCTTTATAATCAGGACAAAACGGAACTGCGAACAAACCACTAAAAACTAATACTAAAAGACAACTAACAATCGGTTTCATAAGTACTTTATTAATTAATTTCATATATATTCCTCTTAATTTATAATAACAAATTAAAAAATGTTTATGCGCCACTCAGGTCAACCTTTTTAGCTCATAAGCCAATGAAGCATACCAAAATAGAGTGCTTTTTATAAATTATAAAAAAAATGTCAGCCCTTCCCCCTTTGTCATCCAGAGCCGTTGAATGCGTAGTTTTTACTAAAACAGCATTGGAGACGAAGGATGCCTGAGGCCTAGCATTTCTACTTTTCGATAGATCGGGACTCAGGGTGACAACCTCAGGGCGGAAAGACTAGGTCTCTTTTTGGTATGAAAATGTTTGCAAATATGAACTTGACTTCTAAATCCCATAAAATGAGATGGGAAAAATTTAAATAAAAAAATTGGTTCTTGATATGATATTAAGCAAAGGAAATGAGATGATAAAAATTATTGATGGTTTCAAAGATAAAAAAATAGCAGTTATTGGTGATTTGATTTTAGATAAATACATCTTTGGTAAAGTTGAGAGAATTTCTCCGGAAGCTCCCATCCCGATAGTAACGGTGAAGAGTGAAAAATTTGTTCCGGGTGGCGCAGCAAATGTTGCTTCCAATATTGCCACATTGTCCGGTAAAGCAGAAATTTTGGGCGTTGTGGGAAAAGATGTCGCGAGTAAGATATTGATTGATGGTCTTTCCGAACTAAATATTGAAACTGCCGGAATATGTAATTTATCTGATCGAAAAACTATCGAGAAAATTAGAATTATTGGTCAAAATCAGCAATTACTACGAGTGGATTATGAAGATGATTCTTACATTGGAACCCATATCGAAACTGAATTAATTAATAATTTGAAAAAGATAGAGAATTTATCTGTTATTATCATTTCAGATTACGCCAAAGGAACCATCACAGCTGAATTGATGCTACTGCTAAAGAAATTCGCCAAAGCAAAAGCGATCAAGCTAATTGTAGACCCCAAACCTAAACACAAAGATATTTACCACGATGTTTTTCTAATTACACCAAACCAAAAAGAAGCTCAGGAATTGAGTGGGATTTTACTAAAAAATGATGAAGATTTTATCGTTGCCGGTCGGAAATTGGTTTCGGAATTGCAAGCTAACATCATTATCACAGCCGGAGAAAAAGGGATGTATGTTTTTGATGCGCAA
>DAOWES010000066.1 GCA_030638385.1 Candidatus Cloacimonadota bacterium
AGGATATTGCAAGATAACAAGTTATAGAATCCTTCGTCTCCGCTCAGGATGACAAGTTTCTCTTTCTTAGGAGTTCATCAGAAATAAAGCATGCAAAAGGATTAGCCCACGATTGCCCATCGAACAACAGAAAAATCATGAGCTAATCTAAATTACTCAACGTGAGCTAATTTTTAAAACTCTTTCAACTCACCATTTTTGTAAGCATCATAAGCTTCTTTCACGCTCATTCCGCCAGCACCAACAAAAACCTTGGTTCCTATTTGCTTCACAACTGTTGCTGCATTTCCTCCAGGTCCGTTTCCGGTAATAAGGACATCGATATTATATTCAGACATTTTCTGTGCAGTTTTAGGACCGGCTCCATGCGCTTCGTTGGCAATTGCTCTATTATCATAGATTTCAATACTTTCTGTTTCTTCATCAAAAATAAAGAAAAATTCTGTTCTACCAAATCTAGGATCCATTTGAGAATCCCATTCTGTTCCTTTTGCTGTAAATAAAATTTTCATCTTATTCTCCTTCTTTTATATTTTTTTGTTTTAATACAAATTTCATACACTAAATATTCTCATCCTGCCGTTTAAGTTCTAAGAATCCTTTCAAAAATCTAAACTTTGATTTTCAATTATTATCCTTCCCCGATAGATCGAAGCTCAACATGACCTTAAGCTAATTCCTTAATTATTTCCCAACTATTCTTCAGAATCTCACCAATTCCATCAGGATCAAATTCAACAATTGTTTTTCCCATTGTCATTGCTTTTGTAAAATTCTCATCATAAGGAATTTCTGCTATTAACTGAATATCTTCAGCTTCCAAAAAGCGGTGAATCTCTTTAACTTTATCAAAATTGATATCTGCTTTATTAATGATACATCCGGCTTTGATACCGAATTTTTTCACAAGTTCATAAACTCTTTTCACATCATGAATACCGGATACTGAAGGTTCGGTAACCAACACAACCAAATTTGCTCCGGAAAGAGATGAGACCACAGGACAACCAATACCGGGCGAACCATCAACCAAGACAAAATCTTTACCTAATTTATCAGCTAAAGCTTTTGCTTCGTTTTTCACTTTCGCCACTAATTTCCCGGAATTTTCGGCACCAATTCCAAGACGCGCATGCACCATTTGTGTATCTGTTTTCACATCAGAGATTATCCAATCTCCCACATTTTGTTCACTCATACTAATTGCTTGAGTAGGACAAACAAGAGCGCAATATCCGCAACCTTCACAATCTAATGGTTGAATTTTATAGTTAGCATTTATTACCGGAATTGCTTCCCAGCGACATATCTCGGCACATTTCCCACATTTAATACACTTGCCTTGAGCTATCTTAGCTAATACACCGCTAAAAAAAGCTTCTCTCTTTTCATTAATCGGTTTCATCAAGAGATGCATATCTGCCGCATCGACATCACAATCTGCCACAATTACATCATTGCCACCCAAATATGCCAAAGAGGCAGTAACAGAAGTTTTTCCTGTTCCACCTTTACCGGAAATTACTACGATCTCTTTCATACAATTTCCTCCTGATAGGTTGCGATAAATTCAGCTACTTTTTCTAATTCCACCTTTACTTCCGGTAGCTCTTTATAAAGCAATTTTCCCACTGAATACAGTTCGGCAATTTTTCGGCTATTCGGAATCTTGGCAATTATGGGAATATCATTTTCAAGACAATATCCTTCCACCTTTACATCTCCAATTCCAAAACGATTAATCACCACTCCGTGTGGTTTTTTAAGTTCTTTCATCGTCTCCACAGCTAATTTCAAGTCGTGTAAGCCAAATGGCGTAGGCTCTGTTACCAAGAGAACGAGATCAGCATCTTTGGTAGCTTCAATCACCGGACATGATGTCCCCGGAGGTGAATCAAAAAGCTTGATTGCTGTTTGAGCAAATTTTTCATCCACATATCTAATTGTTTGCCCGATTAATGGAACAGCTTGTTCTTCTCCAATAATCAATTTACTTTCGATAAAATCAAGATTTGGAAGTCTAAAATGTTTCAGCTCACCCATTTTTTTAGGAATCATAGGCAAAGAATTTTCGGGACAAAGCTCGCTGCAAGCATAACATCCATGACATAATTCCGGGAAAACCAATATCATCTCAGCAAGTTTCATCACAGCATTAAAATTGCATACTTGCTGACATTTCCCGCATAAAGTACAATCTGTTTTATCCCAACTTGGAATCATTTTAAATTTATCTTCCCGATGGATCATCTCGCCATTTAAAAATAAGCCTGAGTTTGGTTCTTCCACATCCAAATCAGCTAAAACAACTGCTTGATTTTCGGCCAAATAGGTCGCTAAATTTGTAGATAATGTAGTTTTCCCTGTTCCACCTTTTCCACTGGCAATAGCTATTTTCATATTTTCCTCATTAATGATCGCAAAGATTATTACCGGATTCCAATTTATTTTCTAAGTATGTTTTCACCAAATCTTTCAAAGAAATACTGGAAACTCCGATAAATACTTCAATCTCATTCTCTGCGAAAAGGTTCTGAGCTCTTGAGCCCATTCCACCGGCAATAATTGTGGAACATCCAAGTTCGCGCAAAAATGCCGGATGAGAACCCGGTTCGTGGGGTGGTGGTGTAATTAATTCATCTTTGATAATTTCATTATTTTCAACTTGGTAAATTGCAAATTTTTCACAGTGTCCAAAATGTGAACTTAATTTCCCGTTTGTGGTAGGAATTGCTATTTTTTTAATCATTTTTTTTATCCTTATTTTTATTTTCTATTATTTTATATTCAGCATCTATGACTTTTTTATCTGAAGTATCTTCGATTTGCTTGGGATGAATAAAATTATTAACCAGTTTTTTCAGCTTACTATCATCACTAGTAAGATCCTTTACTATTGTTCCGGCAACTAAAGAAATTATTGTCCCAAAAATTGAATTTCGTGTACGACTTCCTCTATCTCGTTTATTTCGGTATTTATATCCACCAAAATGATTACCATTATTCATTCTATTCACCTCCTTTTCAAAATTAGGCAGATGAAGATTTTTATCACCTACCTAAGAAGAATTATTTATCTTCGTTTTTAAGATCTGTCAGACGATTTCCCATTGCCTTAATTTCATTTTTCAAAGCGACAATCTCATTCTCAAGATATTTAGCTTCATCTTTTGCTGAGTATTGGGAATCAGAGTAATTTACAAATCCACGATTGCTAAATCCACGATTGCAACCAAATCCTCTTCTATTTGCTCTTCCACATCCTTCAGCAGAAGCTCGACCATAACCACGGTTAAATCCTCCGCCACCTTGCGAAGCATCTTTAGTAAATCCGGTGGTTTCATTGCCGTTGCAATTTCCTAATCCTCTTCCAGTCATTGGGCCCATTCCATTTGGGCCAGTTTTGTCACCTCTTGGCATAATTACCTCCTTTCTGTTTTGGGGTGTTGGGGTTTTGGGTTCTCGGTTTTAGGTTTTAGTTTTTTTCTCTCACCCATTACCTTGCACCAAATACCCAGCACCTACTCCACCTACTACTTCTCTTCTGTTTTATTAATTACAGCTTTCACTATTTTATCAAATTCTTGAGCAGGTACACTATCTGCATAATCTGCTACAAAAGATTTCCCACTATCACCGGAAACCACAATATTTGGATCAATTGGAATTCTACCTAAAATATCCAAACCGAAATCATTAGCAGCTTTTTCAGCTCCATTTCCTTTGAAAATTTCATGACGTTCACCACAATTTGGGCAAATGAACCCACTCATATTTTCCACAAGTCCTAAAATTGGAACATTCATTTGTTGTGAAAATTTGATCGTTTTACGTGCATCTAAAAACGCCACATCTTGTGGTGTAGAAACAATTACAGAACCTGAAATATTTTTTAATAGTTGTATTGCCGAAAGTGGTTCATCACCGGTTCCCGGAGGATTATCGACAATAAGATAATCTAATTCCGGCCACTCGATATCTTGTAAAAATTGTTTGATAACACCCATTTTTAGCGGACCTCTCCATACAATGGGTTTATCCGGATCCGGCATTAGGGTTGCAATTGATAGTGCATAAAGATTCTCATGAACTCTAATTGGATGTGGACGATCTTTTTCAGATGCTACCATCAGTGTTTGTCCTTCGATTCCTAACATTTTGGCAATAGATGGTCCGTGAATATCCACATCTAACATCCCGACTTTGAAGCCTTGTAAAGCCAAACCATGTGCTAAATTTACGGAGATAGTACTTTTGCCAACTCCACCCTTACCACTTAATACAACTATTTTGTGTTTAATTCGATCCAAATTTTCTTGTATCAATTTTTCTTGCCGAATTTTTTCTGCTGCGCTTTCCATTTGCTTACCTCTTTATATTTTTTTTACTTATTTCTTCGATTTCTACAACATTTTCCATGTCCAAAACTTCCTGCCAAATCTATCAAATTTGAGGAATTGCAACAAGGGCACTTAGTAATATCTGTTTGAAAAGTCATATTAAACATATGCCCACAATCTGAACATTTTATAAGATTCCCTTTAAAATGAATATTCCCTCCCTCGATGGTAAGCATCTTACCGGTAATCATAAACTCTGCTAATTTCTTGCGAGATTTTTCGATAAGGCGTGTAAATGTTGAACGGGATATTTCCATCTCTTCAGCCGCTTCAGCATGCTCCATTCCCACAAAATCAGCAAGTCGGATTGCTTCAAATTCATCCAATGACATATTGATCTTTTCTAATCTATTTGCCGGAATACCCAAAGGTTTAAATCCACAATAAAGTGGTGGTTGTTTAACTATTCTATTCTTTTTTGGTCTTGGCATAATTACCTCTTTTTCTTATTTCACACAGACAAGATAATGCACATAGGTGCATAATGCAAGTTTTTTTATGTTTTTTTTATTATTAATCTTTTTGAATTGTGGTAGTATAATAGAAGATAAGTTGAGAAAAAAAATGGATACATATTATTTATAAAATCGTAATTTATTATTATCGTTTAAGTTACACTTTCAACAGCAACAACAAATCAACTGTATAAAAGAAAGTCTATTCCTTTAAATTAAAGGTAAATGGTTAAAAAAAAAAGCAGTGAGTAAATGTATGTTTTACTAAATTAAGCACCTGCAAAAAGCTCAATTTATTTTAAAAATTAGGTTTTTCAGTTCCACGCGAGAATGACAATAAGCTTAAACTGCAGAAATGCTAACTTACTGATATATATCATATTTTTAAATTAGGGTTATCTTTAATGAATAATCCGATTAATCTGCTCAAATAAGATTTCTGATTACCTTTCATAAAAGCATAACCTGCTACTGCAGAGATTAATGCACCTATAGCATCAACTATTAAATCCCACATTGTATCAATTAAACCGGATTTTTGCATATTCATACCCAAAACCTGGTCTATACTAAATTCTAATATTTCCCATATTGCCCCTATTGAAAGAGCAAAACAAAAGGCAAATATTGCAATCCATATAGGTTTTGCACTGATTTTATTAGTCTTACTAAGAGTAAACATAATGATGAATCCAATACAGCCAAAAGCAATGGCCGAAATTGCATGAAGCATGATATCCCACCACCAAAACAGATTATAAAATTTTGTTATTTCTCCTAGAAATAGACTTGAAAATACAAATAAGATAATTGCAAACTCAAAATCTAATGGTATATTTATATGATATTTATTTTCTATCCAGAAAGGTAGATAAGTTAACATTAAAGTCAAAGATGATATCAACACTGTAATCCAACTATACCTAACCAGGGATAGTATTATAGCCACAACCAAAATAATTCTCAGTAGATCCTCTAATATCCGAATACCTGTTTTTGATTCCATAATTATTCCTCAAAGCTAACTATTCCAAATCCTTCAGCTCGTTTTTCAAATTCCATCAAATAAAATAAGACCACGCAATTTCTTCATCTCTCTGACAAATCTTTCATATCTTCTCTTTGGAAAAGTCTCAATTATTACACATTCATCGTTTATAATTTCTACTTTTCTAAATCGATTCTTCGTTAGAATAACAAGAAAAATGTTTCAGGATAAGCCACCTATCTACTATTACTACTAGCAATTTGTTCATGATATCCATCTGCTTTGGCTCGATAGAACAGGTCATTTTCCCAAAGTAAGCCTTCCCCATAATTTCCATATTTTATGCCTACATCGATCGGCACAAAACGATTGTTGAAAAATGGATTTATAAAATCTTGAGTTGTGTGCCCAACAATGATGTACTTAACGTTTAAATCTTCCAATAATTGAAAAGCTTCTGTTTTCTTAATTTGATTGTAGAAAGATTTATCAATAAAGTATCCTCGATACCAAAAAGGCCCTTTTTTCCCAAGAAGAAATTCTGTCTGCGGGTCGTTTAATATTGCATCGGAAGGTTGATTATTAACTTTCCGAATAAGATCGTTCACCTCTGAAATTTCATAACCATTGCTTATAAATTCGGGACTTATCCCACCATGCACGAAAAGCATCCCATTAATTTTCACTATCGTATTTTTTGATCTTAGCCATCTTCCCAAAAATGTATTTTCGGAGTAAAGATCTCCCAAACTCAATCCCATTTTTTCGGCTACTTTCAAATATTTATCATTCACATGACGAGTTTCTCCGCGGAAAGTTGTGATCTCGTGATTACCAAGAATGTAGTGAACTTTGCCATGATTCGCTTTGGCTTGCTCTTCCAATTTCTTTATTAACCATAAAGATTCGGTAACTTTATCGCCACGATCAAAAACATCGCCCGTAATTACCAGATGCCCATCTCCCCACTTCCAGTTACTAGCTTCATCTATTACGTTGTTATTTCTAAGGATTTGCGTAAATCTATCAAATTGGCCGTGAATATCGGAAAGTGCAAAAATCTTGGAAACGTCTGAATATTCCCAAGCTTCCACTTGCGCAGATTCTTGGGAAATTTCAAACGTTCCGTTTAAACCTTCTGGAGAAAAGGTATAATTCAGTGATTCAGTTAAGGTAATTTCATCGGATATTAAATTGCCATCTAAAATATATTTTACTGTAAAAGTATTATCTTCTCTAAAAATATATGGTCCATCAGTAATGTTTTCGGCAAAACCAAAACAATAAATTATTACTAATATACCCGACAGAAATTTTTTCATCCAATTTATCCTAATAGATCTCGATTTTTAATAATCTTCCATCCAAAGAACCATTTTTCAGAGGATACTTCATAGATGGTTTTAATCCAATATGCTTGATAAGATCACGATTTCCAATATAAATCCAAGCTGTACAATTTTGGCATTTGTTTTTTAAGAAATCACCAAATTCTTTGTATAATAAGGGCATTTCGTCCTCTTCTCCCAAACGAATTCCATAAGGAGGATTGCAAATAATGGTAGTATCTTTAAAGTCTGGCAGATCTCTAAAATCTTCTTTAAAGAATTCGATATTCTTGCCAAAAGGAATCAGCTTATTATTGGTTCTAGCCGCATCAAGAGCATAATCAGAAATATCTGAACCACTTATGAGATTTTCCGGTAAAGTGCGAATGTTCTTCTTTGAATTGTTCTGAATTTCACGCCAAAGCTTTTCATCATAATCCGGTAAGTATTTAAAACCAAAGTTACTTCGTTTGAAGCCTGTTGGAATTCGACAGTATCTTAACAATGCTTCTGAAAGCAATGTTCCACTCCCACACATCGGGTCATGCAGTTTGGTTTTTCCGTTCCAACCAGTAATACGAACAATTGCAGCTGCCACAGTTTCTTGTATTGGTGCTTCGGTAGAAATTTCACGATAACCACGACGATGCAATGAACCACCGGACGTATCTACCGAGATTCTCGCTTTATTTTTATCGATATGGAGATTTATCCACAAATCAGGCTCATTGGTATCTACCGACGGACGAGATCCTGTTTGCTCGCGAAATCTATCGACGATAGCATCTTTTAAGACAAGCCCGGCATATTGGGAATGTTTTATTTTACTATTGGAAACTGTCGCAAAAATTGCAAAAGTTTTATCGGTAGAGATAATCTTCTCCCATTCAATATCCATAGCTGTTGAATGTAGATAATTGGTACTGTGGCAATCGAATGATAATAGTGGAGCCAAAAAGCGTGTAAACATAGTCGCTTGTAAATTTAAACGATATAAATGCGCTTGATCTGCTACAAAATAGATTCCTCGATAAGCCTTTTTAATCTGCTTAATGCCAAATTCCTTTAACTCTTCTTCCCCCAAGTCCTCCATTCCGCCAGCTATCTGACCGAAATATTGACCATATTTTTGATATTCAAACATTTTTATTTTTCCTTTTTTTTTCAACCGCAAATAATGCAGTTCAGACAATTCTTTTTTAGTTCTGTATCGATTAATTTAGTTCTATTTTGCGCAGAAAAAAACACCGCGTCTCTGCTCTTCAGCAACAATTTTATCATCTTTCAACAAGGTTGAGATATATTTATTCACTTCATTTATATGAAGACCCAACATTTCGCTAAGATCTTTGGCAGTACATGGTCGACGGCTAATTGTTTCTAAAATTACGCTTTCCACATTCACATCAAAGCTACTCAGTTTGTTTCTAGATTTAAATTTTGCAATTACCGTTACCGGTAGCGGTCTGAAGAATTCAGCAATTTCAGCCATTCTTTCTTCTGAAATTGGTTCTAATCCAGTTTGTGTTCCGGGTCTATCCAAAGTATTCAATTGAACTTGATCCGGTGAAATTTTCATAATAGCTTCTTTCAAATTAGCCAATTCTTCCTGAGTATCATTAATCCCCGGAGAGAGAAAAACTTCCAACCACATCTCTCCCGAGAAAAGCTTTTTAAACTCGATTAAACCATTAATAATCTCACTTAATTTTACTTTTGGATGAGTGCGATTTATTTTCCGAAAAGCCAATTCGCTGGCTGCATCCAAAGATGGTAATATCAAATCGATATCTTTTATCTCATTCCGTACTTTCTTTTCACACAACATCGTAGAATTTGTGATTAACGCCAATTTATACTGAGGATATTCTGTTTTGATGTAATGGATAATCTCACCAATGCCACTATGCAAAAGAGGTTCTCCGGCTCCGGAAAAAGTGATATAATCCAATTCCGGTTCGTTGGCCAAATATTCACTTAACTCTTTCATCAAATCTTTTAGCGGAATGTAATCTCCCCGTTTAATTGTCAAAGTTGTAGTTTTTCCCACTTCGCAATATATGCAGTTCATACTGCAAACTTTATGCGGGACCAGATCTACACCCAAAGAGACTCCTAATCTACGAGAAGGAACAGGACCAAATAAATGTTTATATTTCATATTCATCACCATTTTTTTTTTGTTATTTTTTATTTTCATGTTTGCAAGAAGTCAATCAAAAAAGCAAATTGCAAAATCACTATAACTTCTTTAGTTTATCTCTTAATTTTAGGAAAATCAGCTTTTCTTAATATATTTTGGACTAACTTTAATCATACCTGTTTTTTTCATTTTACTTAGATAAAACAAAATCGCCAAAATAATCAGAGCTCCCAAGATTGGAATCATATAAGAAAGTTTAAGATTCATCTCTGCTACAAAGCCCATTGAACCGGTAATAACTACATTTCCCATACTGGCAAAGGCAAAAGCGATACCGTTGAATAAGCCAACTTCTTGCTCCGGCAGTTTTTGCGCAGTATATTTCTGCATAAGAGGAAAAACCGGTGCAGTCCCCATTGCCAACAGCAAGAAAAACAACGGATTATTTGTTAGCAACAGCAAAGTTATGGAGCTTAATACCAAAATAATACTAAGCTTACTAGTATTTAATTTTCCAATTTTATTTTCTACAAATTGGATTAATAATCGAGATAAAGTGAATAATATCCAATATACACTAAGAAACATTGAGGCAGATTCCAATGAATAATTTAGCACATTATTAAAAAGATTACCAGACCAAGTAACTATCCCTTGTTCCGAACCTGCTTGAATAGAAATCAAAATAAGAACCGGTAAAACAAATCTCTTTTTGATAATACCAAAGGCTTTTTTTAATTTGATATTTTCATATTTACGATTCTCGATTAAATCTGAAAAAGCGACAAAAGCTATAAATGCTGTAAAGGCAATCATCAAAAAATAGTAGATATAATTATAAGCAATATTTTTCAACAATAAATAACTAATGATAGCCGGCGCAAAAATGCCACCAATACCAAAAAAGGCATGGAATAAACCATAATTTTGATATTTAATATCGAGGTGAGCAAATATAGTGGAGGTGTTTGTTAACCCAAAAGCTGTGGTAATTCCAACTAGTAATATTCCCACTAAAAAAAAATAGATATTGTTTGCCAAAGCCAACATGGTGCTGGCGATTAAGCCGATACTTAGAAAATACAAATTGAGTCGCTTTAACCCCATTTTGGCCGATAGGGTAGCAATTATTAAATTTGTGATAAAGCCACCAATTGTTCCAATAATTGGAATAATTGAAGATTGAGCAATGGAGAGATTATACTCTTTTTGAAAAGTGGTGATAAGTGCCGGAATCGATATTGCGATTAGCGCAATTAGCAACATCTGCATCAAAACAATTACTCTTATTTTTTTATCTTTATTCATTATTTTTTTTTGGGGATAAACAAAACCCCGCTTCTGCGGGGTCTGCAATTATTTATAATATATCCCGATTATTTAACTTTTTCATCAACAACTTTATCAATTAATTGATCAGTTGGAATAAAGGGTAAAGTTACATGATCTGTTTTACTGTTTCGCTTATTGTATTCGATGCAAGTTTCGATAGAGTGCTCGTTTCTAGCCCAAGCTCTTCTGGCAACTCCACCCATCACATCCCAAGGCATTGCCATTGAAAGGATAGTGTCCACGCGCTCGCTACCATCCAAAACCATACCAAAACCACCATTGCGAACTTTTCCGATTCCCACTCCGCCGCCATTATGCAAAGCAACCAAGCTCATACCGCGAGCACAGTTTCCGGCAAAAGCGTGAGTAGCCATTTCCGCCATCACATTAGAACCATCTTTTATATTTGAAGTTTCTCTGAATGGTGAATCTGTACCACCGGTATCGTGATGATCTCGACCCAACATAATCGGGCCAATTTCTCCGTTACGTACCATTTCATTGAATTTTAGCGCTATCTCTGTTCTGCCATAAGCATCTTGATATAAAATTCTTGCCTGAGTTCCTACCACTAATTTGTTTTTCATAGCATCACGAACCCAAATATAATTATCACGATCTTGATAGCGCAATTCCGGACGACAATGTTTGATAACTTCAGCAGCTGCTGCATCTGTCTTAATTAGATCTTTCTCGTCTCCACTAAGACAAACCCAACGGAAAGGGCCATAACCATAATCAAAAAGTTCAGGTCCCAAAATATCTTCTACATAACTTGGATAAATAAATCCTTCGAATGTGTTTTCGCCATTCTTAGCTATCTCTTTCACGCCGGCATCATAAACAGCTTTCATGAAACTATTTCCATAATCAAAGAAATATACTCCTTTTGCTGTTAATTTCTTAATTACCTCAAAATGACGTTTAAGAGTATCATCAACCATTTGGCAGAACGTTTTTTTATCTTCTGCCAATAATCTGGTACGCTCTTCAAAAGAAATTCCTACCGGGCAATATCCACCTTCATACGCAGCATGACACGATGTTTGATCTGTTAATAGATCAATGTGAACATCTGCTTCGACTGCATATTCCAATAAATCGACAATATTGCCATGGAAAGCGATAGCAACGCCTTCTTTCTTCTCTTGATATTCTTTGGCTAATTCAAAAGCTTCTTTAGGAGTTTTAGCAACTTTGCTCACCCAACCTTGTGAAAATCTGGTTTCTACGCGAGATCCATCTACTTCTGCAATTATTCCAACTCCATTTGCAATCTCAATAGCTTTTCCTTGAGCTCCACTCATTCCACCCAAACCGGATGTAACAAATAATTTTCCGGATAAATCGCCTGTTTCCGGAACTCCAAGCTTCATTCTTCCGGCAATAAGAATTGTATTATATGTTCCATGAACAATTCCCTGAGGTCCAATATACATCCAACCACCGGCAGTCATCTGACCATAACTTGCTACTCCCAATGCTACAGCACGGTTGAAGTTTTCCATATCATCAAATTCACCTAACATAAGGCCATTTGTAAGAATCACACGCGGGGCAGAAGGTTTGGATTTGAATAATCCTACCGGATGACCGGAATGTAACACCAAGGTCTGATCATGAGTTAAAATTTCTAAATATTTTTTTATCAAACGATACTGCATCCAATTCTGGCATACAGCTCCGGTTTCTCCATAAGTAATCAATTCATAGGGATACAAAGCAATTTCAAAATCAAGATTGTTATCAATCATCACCTGAAAAGCTTTACCCTCCATACAATTTCCCTTGTAAGCATCAATTGGTTTGCCATAAAGTTTTTCTTGAGGGCGAAAACGGTATCCATAAATCCTGCCGTGCGTAAGAAGTTCATCTAAAAATTCGGGAGCAAGCTCTGCGTGAAGCTCTTCCGGAATATAACGTAAAGCATTTTTTAAGGCTAATTTTATCTCACGCTTATTGAGAGTTAAATCTCTTTTGGGTGCGCGTCTAATTCCTGGTTCAAAAATTTGGTATTCTGGTAATTCCGCATCTAACTTGACAGTCATTGCTTGTGAAATATCAAAATTATTCATATAATCTCCATCTATATCTTTTATTCTAAAATTCCTCGGGATTTAAAAATGTCAGCTCGATTTTTCTCTTTTAGATTAAGATAATCTAACACTTTTTTCTCAACTACATTCACTACATCAAGGGCAATTTTATTTCTTTTTTTACGAATATTTAAAAATTGCTTTCTTAATACAAATAGCGAATCAACGTGAGATTTACTTACATCAGGGACAAAATCTTCTCGTAGAGTCTCAGCAATTATCATAAATTTACTTTTTGGGAAAACCTTTTTTGCTAACATTGCTTGCTCTTCACAATTATCAAATTTGTTATTATCTAAACTCTTATATAATCCAAAAATGATTAAGGGAAATACTTGTTGAGATTTTTCGAAAGTTCGTCTACCTTCAATTCGATATTGAAAATCCATTGTAACTGTTAACATTAAAAAGTTACTGGATTTTACTGATTCCAAATTTGGTATCTTTTCATCATCAAGAATATTTTCCGGTACATATGTGGGCATACAATCAAATTTCTGAAATCCCCATTTTACCCCGTGATTTTCCAAAACGCCTGTTCTGTTTAGCATCACTGTGAGAATATCACCAATGTAATATGATGAAAAAAGTTGTGAATCTGAATGAAATCCTTTCCGTTTTAATTTATCATATCTATATTTTTGATTTGATATTGCCTCTACAAAATCATTGATCGCACTTATCATATTATTATTTTGGCCCGATTCAATATCTTCAGTAATTGCTTTCTGTACTTCTTTCCACTTCAGCTCTATCTCGTGTAAATACATTTGATTTACGGGATTTGTTTTGTCTTTCATTAATTCATTTAAGACAGCATTATAAAACATATAAACTCCTACTTTTTATCATGAATTATTGAAATGTGAAATATAATCATCATAAAATAATTCGATTAGATAGTTCTTCCATAAGTTACTTTATCTCCTTAAAACTCAATATGAGATAAGTTTGTACTTTTGAATCTAAGATTTGATTTAACTAAGATTTACACCTCTATTATTTTGTCAAATTTTTATTCCCAAAGAGCTATCGCCGCTCCATTCAAAAAGAGGTTTACCCGCCATTTCTGGCTAGCGGACAAGCCAGAGGCACTCTTACAAAGATAATTTTCATTTGCCACTTTTCATAAACCAAACCTCCCTCCGCCCTTCTAGCAAGGATTGTTAATGCCAAAATAAATCAAATATTTTGACAACAAAACGAATAACCTGAACTTAATTCTTACGAGGAAATTATTATGAAATTAATAAAAAATGCTCTGATCGCAGATGGTGACCAAACTAAAATCGTAGATATTCTTTTTGATAACAAAATAATCAAAATAGCTCCAAGTATTTCAAATCATAATGCTCAAATTATTGATGCAAAAGGTAATCCGGTAATTCCGGGCTGCCTTGATGCACATGTTCATTTCAATCAGCCCGGGTTTGAGTATCACGAAGATTTCTACACCGGCACAAAATCAGCTGCTGCCGGTGGCATTTCCACCATTATCGATATGCCCAGCACTAGCCTTCCCCCCGTTACCAATGTAGAAAATATGGAACATAAACTTCAAGCGGTGCAACAAAATGCTTTAGTTGATTTTGCGTTTTGGGGTGGAATCAGAGCAAATGATCTTCCTGATATTGATAATCAAATCCAAAAGCTTTGGGATGCCGGCGTGGTAGGATTTAAGATATACACTATCTCAGGAATGGATACATTCGGTGCCTTGGAATATGAAGAAATATCTAAACTATTATCTCAACACCAGGATTTACTTTTTGCCTTTCATGCAGAAGACGCACAAATTATCAAAAAGAATAAAACAAAATATGAATGTTCCCATAATCCACAAAATTACAGCAAAATCCGCTCTATTGAAGCAGAAGCAACTGCTGTGAGGAACATTCTAAAAAACAGAAACAACCATATTCATTTTGTCCATATCAGTAGTAAAAAAGCGGCCGAATTGATCATAAACAGTAAACTGCAATCTGATGTAACTTTTGAAACCTGTCCTCATTATCTACAATTTACAGCCGAAGATTTAGATAAGCTTCGCGGACGATTAAAAACCGCTCCTCCTGTTAAATTTTCGGCAGATAGAGAATATCTACGAAATTGCCTTATAGATGGGAAACTTGATTTCGTAACTACCGATCATGCCGGAAGTGATTGGGAAACAGAGAAAAACTTACCGGATTTCTCACAAGCTTATAATGGGATTCCCGGCATCCAATTAATGATCCCATATCTATTTAGCGAGTTTTATCTGAATGATAAAATATCACTAGCTCGCATGATTGAAATAACCTCTGCAAAAGCGGCGAAAAGATTTGGGCTTTATCCCAACAAAGGCAGTATGCAAGTTGGAACAGATGCTGATTTTACTGTCATAAACTTATCAAAAGAGCTGATAGTTGATGAAAAAGAGCTATATTCAAAAGGTAAATATTCCCCCTTTTTTGAACAAAAATTTAACTGTTCAATTGCGCAGACCATCGTTCGGGGTGAAATAGTATTTGATGAGAATAAGGGAATTCTAGCTAAACCCGGTTACGGAAAATTCCTCAAACGCAGCTAATATTGAATTTAACCACAGACTTATAAGCCCTAAAACCCTGCGGAGCAGAAGCGACGAAATAGCTGTTTGACTGGCTAGACACAGATGGTGCATAATGGAACTCAAAGATAAATATTAAGGCAATAGCCCCCTTAAATTAGAGTAACACTAGTTTTAGAAATTATCTTGTTTGGGTGTTTGAGATAATGCCTTAGAATTAATATTTGGGCTTTATTTTTCGTGATCATCCGTGTTAATTCATGGACAAAGAATTTGTGAAATGGGTTCAATATTTAATCACAAAAGTTCCGATATTTTCCATCTATCTCCTCCCTAGAAAAAAAGAAAAGAACAAAAACCTTTGAAAGAGTTAAAAAAAACTTAAAAAAACATTTTCCATATACATAAGCGGAATATAAAGTTAAAACCACTTTCAACCCAAAAATCATAATTTTTTACTCTTAATATAGAGGGGTGTTTTATCTAAAAAGGGATCCTCTTTTTTCAAAAAAAGGTCATTCAATAATGGGCTATCTATTGCCTTATTCCGGTTAGAGAAGATTTGAGAATTATCGAAATAATAAGATAATTCAGAGGGGGAT
>DAOWES010000145.1 GCA_030638385.1 Candidatus Cloacimonadota bacterium
GCATAAAACAGATCCATCACTTTTTCGCGACCATATTCCTCTGCTAAATATGCCAGAAATAACTCTCCCAAACGATAAGCATAAAATCCACCAATCATATTAATTTCAGGAATAGTATCATTAAATAGCAGATCAATCACATAAACATTGTTATCAACCTTTTCCCCACCAATAGCTAGATACTCCGGCAATCCTTCCGAAAACCAAAAAGGTAATCCACTGGATCGTACTAAAGTATTATGGGTATTATTAATGTCATTTATATAAGCGTGTGTTAATTCATGAATGAGCGTTTCCTCCATCTTCAGATAACTACCGTTAAATGGAATTGCCACTCGATTATGCTGTGTTTCGGTGAATCCGCCAACGCCTTCCGACAATAGCATTGGAATGATATTTGTGCTTTCAAACTCATAATTAGTTGAGTAAAAAATAAGAGGAATTCTTGTTTTGATAGGAACTTTAAAATCTTTTTTAAGATAATAATAAGCATCTTCTGCCAGCAAGGCAGCAGTTTTTCCAAATTCGTCATTACCTTTTTCATAATAGATATCAAAATGAAGAGTTTTAATAACAGACCAGGAAATAGGCTCCACCTGAATTTTATTTTTTCCAAATATTGCCGGGAGCTGTGCTATCACAAGCAAGATCATCAATGAAAATACTGTTTTTTTCATATTACCTCATTAAGTTATTTTACAGTTTAATAGCGCCGAGGAAGGCCGAATAAATCTTTATTTATTAAAAAAGTTTAAAATATCTTTTGGGATTTTGTTTAATATCCTCGATAAGGGAATCAAGATTTTGACTCGTTTTTAACATATTATCATACAATTGTTTTTCTGTGAAAAGCTTATTAATCGTAGTTTCGTCTGTCGTAAACACATCAGCCACTTGATCTATTTTAGCCAAAGTTTTATTTAAATTTTCAGCTGTTTTTTCTATATGTTGAATCAATTTACCGGAATCATTTATTTCAGATTTATTATTAACTAAAATCTCTTCTAAATCTTTTGAGAGAGCAGACAAAGAATTAATCGTTGAATATATTTGCCCGGAATTGGAAGTCACCAAATTATTCACATTATTAACCATTGTTTTACTATCGGAAATCATCGTCTGAAGTTCTGTGAGCAAAATCAAATTATCATCAGTTAAAAGTGTGGAAAGATCATCAACCATATTTCCGGCTTTGGCAATTATTTGGGCTACATTAATAGCTGTTTGTCCAGATTGGATTTCAGCTAAATCAAGCGGTCCCCCGATCTTTGTTTGAATAATATCTATCTTTTTATTTCCCATCAAATCTGCATCTGAAATGATAAATTCAGTTCCTTGTTTTAAAGATAGATCAAAATCTACCAACAAGGTTATCAGCACATCCTCATCACGTAATAAGATCTGGCTAACTTTACCGCAATTAATTCCTCGAATAAAGACACTCGTTCCTCTTTCTAAGCCGGCGGCATCTTCAAAACTAACTAATATTTCTTGGAATTTTTTTAAACTGAGTACATTGGTGAACCACATATATCCGCTTATCAATATAACTAATGCAGCCAAAGTAAAGAGGCCAACTTTAAATTCAATCTCATTTTTATTACGATAAAATCCCATTAATTTTTCCTTATCTTTAAAAATTTTCATTTCCCACAAATCTTCTTATTTTCTCAATTTTAGATTTTTTAAAATCTTTATAACTTCCGTCAAAGATTATTTTTTTATTATCAAGCATCACAATTCTAGATTTCAATTTAGAGATACACTCCAGATCGTGAGTAATAACAATGGAAGTAGTTTGACTCTTAATTTTTTGAATCAGATTGGTGATACCGGAAGCAATAATCGGATCTAATCCGGTTGTTGGTTCATCATAAATTATGTAGTAAGGATTCAAACTAATTGCTCGAGCTAATGAAACACGCTTCTTCATCCCACCCGAAAGTTCTGAAGGTAATTTATGCTCAATATTTTCCAATCCAACCAAGTGCAATTTTTCTTTCACATTTCTCGCTAATTCTTCATCGGTTAGATTCAGATGTTCCACCATGGGTAAAGCTACATTCTGAAAAACATTCATTGAATCTAATAACGCCCCCCCCTGAAATAACATCGCCATTTTTTTTCTGACATTATTCAATTGTCTGCGCTTGATGGCAAAAATATCTTCGCCATCGATAATAACTGTTCCGCCAACCGGTTTTATCAGTCCCAAAACAGTCTTCATCAGCACACTCTTTCCGCTTCCACTTGCACCCACAATCACAGTCATCTCATCCGCAAAAAGCTTTAGATTGATATTTTCAAAAATAGTTGTCTCGTTAAAAGCGACAGTTAGGTCTTTTATCTCGATCATTTTTCTTTTACTTTCACTCCATCTTTATAGCGTTCAATAATTTCCATTTCGATAAAATCTTGCTCTTGAATAGCTTTATCCA
>DAOWES010000248.1 GCA_030638385.1 Candidatus Cloacimonadota bacterium
ATTTCATCCAAAAAAAGAGTACCGCCTTGCGCCAATTCAAGCTTGCCCGGTTTACCTCCTTTACGGGCACCGGTGAAGGCACCTTCTTCATATCCGAATAATTCACTTTCAAATAATGTGGGTGAAATGGCTGAGCAATTCAACGTAATGAAGGTAGCGGTTGTCTCGCCTTTGCCATAATGCACCATTCGGGCTATGATCTCTTTCCCACTTCCGGTTTCTCCTTCTATCAAAACAGGAGTGTTTCTATCGGCATGGAAAAATTCTGCCATGCGCATAATTTGGCGCATTTTCTCTGAGAATACACCAATTTTGCCAATGCCGGCTACTTCAGCGTAGGCGTGTTGAATATCTTCCAATTTTCTTTTCATCAATTCATTTGATTCTCGTAGCTCTTTTTTTTCTTCCTCTGATTTGAATTGTATCTCAGATATATTGTGCTGTATCTCTTCTGAACTTAACATCTCTTTAATTGCAATATATCGGTTCAGGTAGTGAATGACAGAATCACTATTGTTTAATTTTTGATGAATCTGAGCAAGATAATGATAGCAATTGCCGATAGTAGATTTATTGCCAATTTGTTCTGATAACTTGAGAGCAAGTTCGCAATTGCTCTTTGCGGAATTATACTCTTTATTTGCCAACTCAATCGACGATATTAGCATTAGTAATCTAGCTTTAAGAGGTATGAACTCATGCTTCTCGGCCAGAGAAAGAGCTTCTTGGTATGTGTTCATGGCCTTTTTCGGGTCACTTGTTTCGTGATTGCGGCCAATGTTTATCATTATACGAATGGTTTCTTCATTGTTTTCCACGTTTTTCGCAATAGCTAGCGCGCTTTCATAATACTTTAAGGCTCCTTCGTTATCCCCGGAATGATAGCAGATCATGCCCATGCTGCTTAAGGCATTGTAATTGTTTTTGTCTGCTTTAATTGCCTTATGTATATATTTAGACGCTTGTTGGTAGTCTTTCATGAAAGTGTAGCTTTTACCAATATTATTGTAAAAATTAGTAGCTAACCTTAGGTTGCCCACTCTTTTGGAATGCTCTAGCCCTGTGAAGAAGCAATTTAGTGCTTGGTCATGCCAGTCTTTTTCCACATTGATTAAGCCTTGAATAAGATAGTAATAACTTATCCCAACAGCAGAATTGTGTCTCTTTGAGACAGATTCGATCTCGTCAGCGGTTTTCTGAGCTTTCTGCAGTTTAAAAGAGCTTAGTTCGTTTTTTGCTTTTTCAAACAGACTCTCAATCTTTTCGATAATCTCTTGTGTTACAAAATCATTATGTATTTTTTTATCATTCATTATTTTAACTCCGATCCTTATTACATCATTGATGAGGGATTTGGGTGGAATTTATGAGGAGAGTATAGAGTGTCAAGAATTACGGTGGCGAAAACGAACAGTGTGTGCGGGAAGTGACCGTTTTAAATGAATACTGTAATAAAAGCGCACACATTAATGATTGTTTACTCATTTATTGATAATGAGTAAACAATGGAAAGTTATTAGTCGCTGACCTGTAAACCATCCGGATTTATAAGCCAGTCTCAATATGACGAGATGGGGAAGGGCGACGGGACGAAAGAGGAACCACAAAGGCTCGAAGGCACGAAGAACACAAAGAAGAGGGATTATTGTATTTAAGAGCAGATGCGAATAAAATATTAGGGTTAAAATTGATAATAATTAAAAAAAATAATCTTTTAGGGAACTTCGTGTAAGTCTAAGGCTTATAAACCTTAGGGATTTCGTGGTGAAAATAAAAATAAGTTACCACAAAAAGAGTCCTCGTCTTTCCTCCAGAGGTTTACCAGCCTTTGGATGGCGGACAAATCTGAGGATTTCTTCCCTGCTAATCTAACGAAGAATCTACTTAAGAATTGTGTATCAATCGAATATTGAAAACACACCTCCCGGCTAAAGCCGTACTCCTCTTAAGAGGAGAATGAAAGCGGAGAGTGTGAATAATCCCCTCTAGTAGAGGGGTGGCAGCGAAGCTGACGGGGTGTGTAACATAGCTTCAATACCAACTAGCCAAAGGCCGGTAAACCATCCAGAGGCTGGCAAGCCTCAATGGGACGAATTGTTTTTTGTTCTTCCTGTTTTTGAGTAAGCCATAATCGCTCAAATCTGTGCTCATTTGTGTCTATTTTAATCCGCAGGATTTTATTCATTTCAGAGATAGGTTTTAACCTATCGGAAAAGATAATCGCCATTGTCGCCTTCGCATGTTTTATTCTTCTTGCTGTTCTTATATTCCTTCGCCCGTAAAACGGGAGAAGGACAGCCGGATGAGGGAGATACATAATTCAACGATTAATTTAACACTCTCAACAAATTAGCTACAAGTCGCTGGCAAAATTCCGGATTGAAATTAAAGTTCCATTGACAATAATTTATCAAATCGGCAAAAGATGCTAATTGTTAGGGTGGCGGAATGAGCTTGTCACTTGTCACTCGTCACTTGTC
>DAOWES010000088.1 GCA_030638385.1 Candidatus Cloacimonadota bacterium
AATAACTTGGCCAATTGTCGCGGGATTTTTGTAAGTCACCCAGAGCTTTTGGCAGATTACCAAGTTTGTAATAGGTGATTCCTCTTAAATAGTAGACTTCAAGTTTATCAAGCGAATGTTGATCTATGATATAATTACAGTCTGAAATAACCTCTTTGTAATTTTTAAAGTGATAATTTGTATAGGCTAGGAAGGAATTACCTCTTAAACTCGCAGGAAAATTTGTGCAAATTAAATCTGATACTTCAAGCGCTTTATCATAATCTTTCAGCTCAATATAAATTTCCCCCAATAGAATATAACTCAGTATAAAATTTTTATTTAACTCAATAGCCTTTTCTGCATCGGAGATTGACAGATCATATTTTTTCAGCATTTTCCTACTATAGCTTCTATGAAAATAAATTATATTTTCTTCCCTTGATCTATAAACATCGGTAGATTTATTAACTTCAAGTGTCTTAGTATAGTTTTCTTCCGCCATAGTGTAATTATTTAACTTCTGATAAGTCAAACCTCTGAGCAGATATAAGTCAGGATCATTCGGAGAAAATCTGATTAATTTATTATTCAAAGATAAAGCTTCTTCAAATTTCTCATCTTCTCTATAAGCCCTAATCTTACCAATATAATGATCTACAATTTCATATCTTATTTTTGTACAAGAGGTTAAAAACATTATACATAGTAATAATGCTACAATTAGTTTAATTTTGTTTTTCATATATTTTCCTTTTAATTACCTATTCACCAGCTATAGCTTTGAGAGCCTTATTACTTGCACCACTTTGCGCTTGGGCAGCTCCCGCAGAACCATATTTATTTCCCAATTCCTCGCCGGCTTCATTAACAACCACGCGGGTGGAACCTAGGTGATCTTGTTATTACAAATATGTTTATTATTTTATTGAATAAATTTTATATAAATCATAATTAATTATTTTACCATCTTTATTTACATCATGAGTAAGGTTTTTAACAACATTTAAAGGATTTGGATTGCTCAAGCTTTTTTTTAGAATGATAATATAATTTATAGAGTTTAAATCCCAAGAATACTTCTTTTGTTCTTCTATATTATCAAACTCAACTTTAGAAAAATCTATTCCAGATAACTCTTTTTCAAAAAAAGGTGTTAGATCAGTTGTTTTTATTTTCTCAATACCTTTGGCATTGAACCCTTGCCATTGTTTCACAATAGTAGTTAATTGATTATTAGTAAATCGATACTCAATCTCTCCTTTTTTGTTCCCGATTTTTTTGCAAGGATAGATAAGATAATTATAACTATAATTATTAGGTTTAGGAAAACCTATGCTTTTTTGATAAATCTTTATTGAATCCATTGTTGCACCCCAATAAAGAGGAATATTATCTATTTTTCTTTGAATAATAGAAGTTGTCTGTGCTTCGTCAGTGAATAAAGGTTTTGTACTTATTTCATAATAATTATAATTATCATTCTTTTTAGTATTTTTTTCAAATACTATTTCGATGTTATATTTACCTCTATTCCAACTACATTCAATACGATGGGAAGGATATTCTAAACGAGCAAAGATACCATTTTCACCATCGAATCCACTCTTATAATTTAATAAAGAGTCAGATTTATAATCTGGTTCATCGCGAAAAAGGTGTGCAATCTTTTTAATTCCATGTTTACCCTTACCATTCCATTGCTCTACAATCTGATATAGTTTGTCGTCTTTGAAGCGAAACTCTTGGGTACCCCAGCGTCCGGTATAATGTCGATATGTGTAGACCAGATAATCCCCCCCTTTCTTTTAAGCTTTAAATGTGATTTATATTTTTCTCTTAATACTAATAACGAATCCATCGTCATATCCCAATTATAAATATAATAATCACCTTTATCCCAGAGATCGTTATAAATTTTTTCCTCATATTTAACTTTCTCTACTTCATCTTTATATAGACAACTGCAAGATGATAACATAATAATTATTAAAATAGATATTATAAAAAGTTTTTTCATAAGAGTTCCTTATATTTTTCTAACGCTTCAATTATCAGATTTCCCCTATTTATAGCATTTGTTATGTCATTTTCCGGTAAATTATTAATTGCACATCCCATGAAAAATAATAACATCCCACAAAAAATAACTTTAAATAATTGTTTTTTCATATATATTTCCTATTCTCTCTTTCAATTTAATCTTCTTTAATTATAAGGATTTTCAGATGTTGGATTCGATGCGCCCTTTAATGTTGTTCTAATATCATTAAAAGAATCTAATATTCCTCCCTCTACAAATAAAAGATAAGGAGAAGCAAATTCTTCTGCCGGATCGCAAGCATAGAACCGCATAAATATAAAATCATACATACGCGCTCGGTAGTTGTCATGCCAATATCTCGACTAAATATTTTGTATATCACTTTCAATTCTATTTATTAACTATATTGGATACAATAATATACCAAATGAAAGAAATAAGGATGATTTATTTATAAATTTGTTTTTATTAAATAAATATATTGTTCTGTTCTCTATTCCTCCTTCAGCAGTTAGTCCGTACATTCCTCCAATGAAGATCCTTACACCTATACCGGGAGAAACTTGAGCCCATTTATTCTTTTTTAAAACAAAAAGATCTGTGTTATTTTTTAGTAAAAAAGCTATATTTACGCTTGGACTATTTTCTTTCATTTTGTTCAGTAAGAAGTAATGTGATGTATTCAATAAAAAATAGGGTGAATATAAATCTTTGGAAAAATATTCCCAATAACTTAAATTTTTATTCAATAAACAGCTCAAGCCAAAATCAAGAATGGGAAAAATTGAATAATGCTTTTTATTGTCATTAAAAGAATCTTTTGTGATCCAAGAAATATTGAATGAACCACTCTCTCTAATATATCGACTTGTTATTCGTCCTGATGTTGATAATTTAAACCTGTTCATATTATTATGATTCTGTCTGTATTGAAATAAAAATGCATAATCAATATATCTGACTTTTGTATCTTTGATTTTGATATTATTATTGCCATGCATATTTGTTGTAAAAAAAAAATAACTTATCAACATTATTACAAATAAATGATTTTTCATCTAATCTCCAAATTTATTTAAACATCCAATTATATGCTTCAGGCGGAGTAGCTCTTATTGGAAAATTTATAGGATTCCAGTGAGGTGCTACGATATAATCCTGAGTAGTATTTCCATAAATATAATAAGGTAACATCTCTAAAAAAGTATGACTAAAGTCGTTAGTACCATGGTTATATGTCCCCATATTAATTGCTCTATTATCAACAAAACCAGTTCTTGCGTTTATAATAACTTCTAAACCACCTTTTTGATATTTCATATTGTATTGACCATCTATTCCATTTTTATGATATGAGTCCTTAAGGTTGCGTTTATATCCTTTTAGTAACGTTTAGTATCTATACTTTCAGAAAGTTATCTCGAGCTTTTATAAAATGGCGGAGAGTCAGAGATGGTCTCCGCGATGAAATATCAATTTCATCTGCTCAACGTTTCTCAGCACCAAAAGTAAAATTAATAAAAGAGGTGATTGAAAGAATTTCACTTCCGGATCCAAACTTCGAAATCGAACTAAGCAAGAAGAACCAGAGTTCGAATAGAGGATTACTGCAGTTCATCTGTTTTCAGAAAGTTATCTCAAGCTTTTATAAAATGGCGGAGAGTCAGAGATTCGAACTCTGGGTACCCAAAAGAGTACAACGGTTTTCGAGACCGCCCCGTTCAACCGCTCCGGCAACTCTCCTAAAATTATGTATTATTCAACTAAAAGAACTAAATAAGAAAATCATCACATGAAACTCATATATTAAGTCCCATTATCCGTGTTTAACGGGGTGAATCCGCGGTTAATATTTTTTTTAATCTATCTTCGTTTGGAACGGAAAAAACTACGAATCAAGTCGGTACATTCTTCCGCACAAACACCGGTAATCAATTCGGGGTGATGATTGAAGCTCTTGTCCAGCAAAGCATTGTAAATAGAACCAACCGCTCCCGCTTTTTCATCGTAACAACCAAATACCACCTTCCCTACCCGGGCCCAGATGATCATCCCGGCACACATAAGACAGGGTTCAACAGTTACATAAAGGCTATAATCATAAAGAAATTTTTCACCGCCGGCCACAACACTTTCGATAACCAATTTTTCGGCATGCGCCAAATTATTATTCAATTGCTTAGTTCGATTATGATCAGCCGCCACGATTTTATTATCTTTCACCAATATTGCAGCAATCGGCACTTCATCTTCCTGAAATGCCGATTTAGCTTCAATAATTGCTTTTTTCATCCAATATTCGTCAGAAAATTTCTGCATCTATGGAACAATCCTTTATTCAACTCGCTTCAGATATTTGAAATAATCACTATCTGTGCTAAGAATAAGGGTATTATTTTTACCCATGGTTTTTTCATAAGTTTCCAAAGTCTTTAAAAATTCATAAAAACTTGGATCTTTATTATAGGCATCTGCATAAATCTTAATTGCAGATGCATCTGCTTTACCTTTAATCTGCTGAGCTATCTTGTATGCTTCAGATTGAATTTGGTCTAATTCTTTTTGCATCCTACCAAGAATCTCTGCAGATTTTCCTTCTCCTTCCGAACGATATTTTGCTGCAATTTTCTTACGTTCAGAGATCATTCTCTCAAACACTTTCACTTGCACTTCTTTATTATAATTTATTCTTTTAATGCGAACATCAATTAGTTTTATACCATATTCCGCAATCTTATCTTTAGCCTGCAAAAAGATGCTATCGGCAATTTCACGACGCCCCTGCTTGATAGCTTCAGTAACTAGTTCTTCATTAAATGAGCTTGTCTGATATTCAGCAGTAAAAGTCATCTCTCTGTTTGAACTTCTCACAATCTCGATGAGATTATGTGAACTGATAATATCTCTGGTTGTACCACTGATTATATCATCAAGACGGCTATGAGCATTTGATTCAAGACGTGTTGTTTCATAAAATTTCAATGGATCTACAATTTGCCAACGCGAAAAAGTATCTATCCAAATATAACGTTTATCAGAAGTTGGAATTTGTTTAGAATCTCCATCCCATTCCAAGATTCGTCTATCGAAATAATGAACTTTCTGAATAAATGGGATCTTGAAGTGCAAACCAGCTGCAGTTATTGCATCTCCCACGGGCTGTCCAAACTGAGTAACTATTGTTTGCTCAATCTCATTCACAATATAAAATGCATTAAATAAGATGATCAATGCAACAATTATAGTGATAATTAATGGTTTATTCTTCATCTTATTTACCTCCCTTATCAAGATTCAGAAGCGGTAGAATTCCACTTTGTTCCTCATCAACGACATACACTCTTTCTATACCGGGAAGAATCTTTTGCATAGTTTCCAAGTACATTCTCTTTTTAGTAACTATTTTAGCTGTGCGATATCTATTATAAATTTGCACAAATCTTGTTGCATCTCCGCTAGCGCGATTCGTTCTATCGATTGCGTAACCTTCTGCTTCTTCGATAGTTCGTTTTGCTTTACCCTTTGCTTCCGGCACTATCTGATTATAGTTTTGCCAAGCCTGATTAATGATCTTTTCCTTTTCCTGTTTGGCAGAGTTTACATCATTAAATGCCGGTCTAACCGCTTCCGGAGGATTTACATTCTGCAAGTTAATTGTAATAATTTCAACTCCTGCTTCATAATCTTTTAATTGTTCTTGCAATACAATAGTAGATTTATCGGCAATTTCCTTTCTGTTTAGAACAATAACTTCGTCCACACTTCTATCACCAACAATTTCACGAATTACTGATTCAGAAACGTCACGTAATGTTTCTTCTACATTCCTTACGTTGAATAGGTACTTAACAGGATCTTGAATTCTATATTGCACGATCCATTCAACATCTGCAATATTCAAATCTCCTGTAAGCATTATTGCTTCGCTGTTATAAGTACGCTTCGAATACTGAGTTCTTACACCGGCTTGTAAAGTTCTGAAACCAAATTCTTCTTTGTAAACATGTTTCACTTTCACTTTTGTAAGTACATCTACCCCAAAAGGAATTTTAAAATGCAAGCCCGGCTCTGTAGTTTCCACGTATTTTCCAAAACGTTGGATAACTCCTACTTCCTCCGGATTAACAGTGTATAACCCGGTTAAGAAAAGAATTAGTACAGTAACTAAAATAATTCCTGTTACCAGTCTTTTTACTGAAATCTTTGGAAGCTTATTTTGAGCTTTGATTTCTTCAAAATTATTCATCTACCCTCCTTAGTTAATTAACTCAATTTGATGACTTTTGGCTGAGACTGCAATTGCTTGGTGAAGAATTTTAACCCTCAGCATTATTTGGCTGACATTATTTTGATTTTTGACAACTCCTGTCAAGCCTTCAAAAGGGCCTGATACAATTCTAACTTTTGTACCTTTTTCAAAATATTCACCTTTCCCCATTTCAGCACCCATCTCTTTACTTATATATATTTGTTTCAACTCTTCCACAAGTTCAATTTCATTTGGCACTTTGATAAATGTAACAATATGCCCAGATGTAATTAACTGTTTTTTTTGTCTAAAACTGCACTTAATAAAAATATAGCCTGAGAAGAGAGGTTTCGTGAATGTGATCTTACGATTTTCATAAATCCTTTCACTTTCGACCAAGGGTAAATAATAAGTTATCTCATTATTTGCCGCAAATTGGGCTAATTTTTTTTCACGCTTGGGCTTGGTATACACAACTTCCCATTTTTCATCTTCTTTGGAAAACTCCAATTTTCCATAAAGTTCTTCTATTAAAATCGGTTTGTTTGTTGCCATAGTGTCCTTAAAAGACAAGACACTCACAACTTTGTGAGTGCCCTATTTATATAATATCTTTATTTCCTAATCTCTTACATTCTCACTAAATTATCTGCTTTGATTCCATCGCATGCCAAACGAGTATCTAATACCAGTTTTGAACGTTTTACGATATCTTTATAATCATAGATTTTGTGATCTGTAACAATAACTATGGCATCATAATCTTCGATCTTATCAAGACCAACAGATGTGTAATGTTTATCATTAAGCTCATTATGGAATTTTGGTACGTGTGGATCATTATAATCAAAACCTGCATCATGATCTTCTAAAAGGCAGATCAGATCTTGAATTGGAGATTCACGCATATCTTCAATATCTCGTTTATAGGCAGCACCAAGGAGTAATATTTTAGATTTAGAAAGTGCGAGACCTCTTTTATTAAGGAGTTTTGACAATTTTGTAATCACAAATGAAGGCATTTCATTATTTATTTCTCCGGCAAGTTCGATAAGGCGAGTATGATATCCATATTCGCGAGCTTTCCAAGTAAGGTAGAAAGGATCCAGAGGAATACAGTGTCCACCAATACCAGGACCCGGGTAGAAAGCCATGAAGCCATAAGGTTTAGTTTTAGCTGCTTCGATTACTTCCCAAACATCAATTCCCATCTTTTCACAAAGAATTGTCATCTCGTTAGCTAAGGCAATATTGATGTTTCTAAATGTATTTTCATAGATTTTTTCCATCTCTGCCACAGCCGGAGTTGAAACTAGATGAATTGAAGCATCCAAAATAGATTCGTAAAAATCTTTTGAGAGTTCATTACATTTTTCAGAAACACCACCAACAACTTTTGGTGTATTATTTGTTTTAAAATCTTTATTACCGGGATCAACTCTTTCCGGTGAAAAAGCGATAAAGATATCTTTACCTACTTCGAATCCCTTTTCTTCGAAAGCCGGCACCAAAATTTCTTGAGTTGTACCAGGATATGTAGTACTTTCCAAAATAACTAAAGTATCTTTGCTTACATTTTCTGCTAAAGATTTAATAGAAGAACGAATATAAGAAGAATCAGGTTGCTGATATTTATCCAATGGAGTAGGAACAGCTACCATAATAACATCACATTCATTCATACATTCATATGATAAAGATGCTGATAACATTTTATTTTCAACTAATTGCTTCAATTCGGCATCATCAACATCGCCAATATAATTAACCCCATTGTTAACATTTGTTACTGCATGTTCGCTTACATCTACACCAACTACTTTAAATCCTTTTCGTGCAACTGTAACTGCCATGGGTAAACCAACATAACCCAAGCCTACAACGCCAATAACAGCTGTTTTTTCTTGAATTTTAGTTTTTAAGTTCATTTACTACATCTCCTCTTTATTTTAATATCTATAATGTTCTGCTTTATATGGGCCTTCTATTGGCACACCGATATACTCAGATTGTTTCTCGGTTAATTTGGTCAATTTCACACCCAGTTTCCGTAAATGCAATCCTGCAACTTCCTCGTCAAGCTTTTTAGGAAGCCGATAGACCCCTAGTTCAAATTTCTTTTGCCAAAGCTCTATTTGAGCGAGCACTTGATTTGTAAACGAATTACTCATTACAAATGAAGGATGTCCGGTAGCATTACCCAAATTCACTAATCTTCCTTCCGATAACAATATTATTGAATTTCCTTCTTGAAAATATATTTGATCTACTTGAGGCTTGATATTTACTTTCTGCACTCCGGACAAGTTGTACAATTTTTCAACTTGAATTTCGTTATCAAAATGCCCTATATTACATACTATTGCCTGATCTTTCATCTTCTGCATATGCTCTACTCGAATTACATCGCAATTTCCTGTTGCAGTAACAAAAATATCAGCTCTTTCAAGTGCAGATTCCAAAGTATTTACTTCAAAGCCTTCCATCGCTGCTTGTAGCGCACATATCGGATCGATCTCGGTGATAATTACTCTTGCTCCAAATCCACGCATAGACTGGGCACAGCCTTTACCAACATCACCATAACCACAAATTACCACCAATTTTCCGGCCACCATCACATCGGTACCTCGTTTTATACCATCGGCCAATGATTCGCGACACCCATACAGGTTATCGAATTTTGATTTTGTAACTGAATCATTTACATTAATTGCCGGAAATAGAAGTTCATCCTTTTCTAACATTTGGTATAAACGATGAACTCCGGTAGTTGTCTCTTCTGAAACGCCCTTAATTTTAGCGGAAATATTATTCCATTTATTGGGTAAATCTTCTAAATCGGTAATAATCAGATCCTGCAAAATTGAGAATTCAGAGCTATCATCTCTTAAGGCTGGTAATACTCCGGTTTCTTCATATGCATCTTCCAGACGTTTCCCCTCGTGAATAAATAATGTCGCATCACCACCATCATCAATAATTAAATTAGGGCCGCTATTATTTTCAAATGTAAGAGCCTCATTGGTACACCACCAATAATCGTTGAGAGTTTCTCCCTTCCAAGCAAACACAGGTACACCAGCTTTGGCAATTGCCGCTGCGGCATGATCTTGAGTTGAGAAAATATTGCAACTTGCCCATCTAACATCTGCGCCTAATACTAAAAGCGTTTCAATAAGTACAGCTGTTTGAATGGTCATATGCAAGCTTCCCATTATTTTGGCGCCCGCTAAAGGTTTCTCTTCTTTATATTTTTCCCTCAATGCCATCAAGCCCGGCATCTCAGTTTCGGCAATGGTAATTTCTTTACGACCAAAATCAGCTAAATCGATATCCTTAATTTTATAATCGTGCATTTTCACCCCCAAAAAAAAATAACGGGAACTTTCGTTCCCGTTATTTAATTAACATTTATTTAGTATCTTCTATTTCCACTATCTCTTCGATTGGAACGATTTCTATCATTATCTCGGGGTCTTCTTTCTACGTTTCCTTCTGAAATAGCTCCCTCTTTTGGTTCAGGATTTCCTTCCACACCTTTCATAGAAAGTTTTACTTTACCACGATCATAACCGATAACTTTCACATTTACTTCATCATCAAGTTTCACCATATCAGTAACACTATTAATTCTTCCGGTATGAAGTTCAGAGACATGAACAAGACCTTCTTTAGTATCGCTCATAAATTTCACAAATGCACCATAAGCTTCGATTCTAGAAACAGTACCTTTATAAACTGCTCCAATTTCAGCATCTGTTACGATATCTGTGATTATTTTTTTGGCAATATCGATAGATTTTCCATCAGGAGATGAAACATTTACTGTTCCGTCATCTTCGATATTAACTTCAGCACCACTAACTTCAATGATATGTTTAATCATCTTACCACCGGAACCAATCACAGCACCAATTTTTTCCGGATCGATCTTCATCGATTCGATACGTGGAGCTGTATCTGCAAGTTCAGTACGTGGTTTTGCGATAGTTTCAACAATTTTATCTAAGATATATAATCTTGCTATTTTGGCTTTTTCCAATGCAATACCCATGACATCTTTACTGATTCCCTCTATTTTGATATCCATCTGCATTGCAGTAATTCCATCTTCTGTACCGGTTACTTTAAAGTCCATATCACCAAGGTGATCTTCCAGTCCCATAATATCTGTAAGAACGCAATATTTATCGCCTTCCATAATAAGTCCATTAGCAATACCTGCAACCGGCTTCTTAAGCGGTACACCTGCTGCCATCATCGCCAAAGTTGCGCTACATACTGTAGCCATTGAAGAAGATCCGTTTGACTCTAATATTTCAGAAACTAAACGAAGTGTATATGGGAAATCATCAACTGATGGGATCATTGGTAATAATGCACGCTCAGCTAATGCTCCGTGACCTAATTCTCTACGTCCGGGGCCACGCATAAATCCAGCTTCACCAACACTAAATGGAGGGAAGTTATAATGAAGATAGTATGGCTTCTTATACTCTTCACCGATGCCATCAATAATTTGCTGATCTCTAGCGGTTCCCAAAGTAACAGTTCCCAAAGATTGAGTTTCACCTCTTGTAAATAAAGCAGAACCGTGAACTCTTGGTAAAATATCAATTTCGCAAGTAATAGGACGAATATCATCCATCTTTCTACCATCAGCACGATGGTTATTATATAAGATCGCGTGACGAACAGATTTTTTAATCAATTCTTCGTGCGCCTTCTTAAACATACCTACTTTTTCAGCAAATTCATCTTCTTCCAACTCTTCGGCATATTTTTCAAGCATCTCATTTTTGATTGCTGTGAAGGCATCTGTACGTGCTTGCTTTCCTAAAATAACTGCAGCTTCTTTAACTTTTGCTTCAAAATCTGCTGTAATTTTTCCCATAATATCTTCAGGAATAAGATCAAGTACAATTTCCATCTTTTCCTTACCGGCTTCTTTCACAAATTCTTCTTGGAGTTCAACCAATTTCTTAATTGAGTCATGTCCAACATAGATAGCTTCTTTCATTTTTTCTTCAGAAATTTCATTTGCACCAGCTTCGATCATCACAATTGATGAATGTGTAGCTGCAACAGAAAGTTCCAAATCAGATTCTATTGCTTGGGCAACTGTTGGATTGATAACAATTTCACCATCAACTAAACCTACACTAATCCCGGAAACAGGTCCGTGAAATGGGATATCGGAAATAGAAAGAGCAGCAGATGCTCCCAAAATACCCAATACGCCGGGATCATTTTCCCCATCATAAGAGAGCACTGTGATAACCACATGAACTGCGTTACGGAATCCATTTGGGAAAAGTGGTCTAATTGGACGGTCAATAAGACGTGCATTCAAAGTTGCATTTGTTGATGGTCTAGCTTCACGTTTAAAAAATCCACCTGGGATTTTACCGGAAGCGTACATTTTTTCTACATAGTCAACTGTTAATGGGAAAAAGTCTGTTCCCTCTCTTGCTTCTTTGGAAGCTGTAGCAGTTACTAATACAGCTGTATCGCCATAAGTAATATAAACTGAGCCATTGGCTTGTTTAGCCATTCTTCCGGTTTCCATTGTTAATGTTCTACCGGCAATTTCTACTGATTTTTTAATAATGTTAAAATTATGCATATATTCTCCATTTTTTTTTATTACAGAGAATCAAAGCAATAGGCCGAAGCCTTGGTTTAGGAGGATTCAGCTTATTGCTAATTAACTCTGCGATTTTAGTTTTTTTGCTTGTAATAAAATGAAAAGGGGATTGCTCCCCTTTTCAAAAGTTTAAACTCAATTTATTTTCTGAGTCCAAGTGCTGCGATAAGTATACGATAACGTTCAATATCTTTCTTAGCGATATAATCGAGAAGGCGTCTTCTCTGACCGATAAGTTTTAGAAGGCCTCTTCTTGAATGAAAATCCTTCTTATGGATTTTTAAATGTTCCGCGATGTCCAAAATTCTTGATGTTAAAAGTGCAACTTGAACTTCTGGTGAACCAGTGTCTGAATCATGGAGTTTAAACTCTGCCATGATAGCTTGTTTAGCTTCTTTTTCCAATGCCATGCATTTCTCCTATAAGTTTATTCCTAATGATAAAAGCAATTTGCAGTATCACAGGTTGGACAAATCAAATTCCATCCATTTCTTTGTAAAGCAATTTTTTCTAAAACTAAAATCAATTTCTCGCTATTTTTAATTTCCATCTATTTACTCACTTAATTACCTATTCTCATGTAACTTATTAATTTCACTTTTAACTCAAAATTTAAAAAAAATATTGATTATAAAAACTAATACGCTTTCTTATTTTCTGGAGTATCATTGAAATAAGAAGAAAACACTAATTTTAAAGAATTCATATCAATATCAAAATTCAATAAAATACTGGACGGAATTTCGGCACCTTAGAAATCTAGCAATATAATGTTTAAATTTTATAAACAAACACAAACCATAAACTACTTGTAATAAAGTAAATGAGGAGATAATTATGAAAAATGAAAATCTTGAAGAAACATTAAACGACGATCAATATTTAACTTTAGAATGGGAAGATGGTAGCTCTACAGAGTGCGAAATCATCGACAAATTAGAGTTGGATGGAAAGAACTATATTGCTCTATTACCCAAAGATGATGATCAAGCAATAATTTTCGCCTACACAGAGATAGATGACGAGATGAAATTAGACAGTGTAGAAGACGAGGAATTTGAAAAAGTATCTGCTAAGTTTCTCGAAAATCTCGAAGATGAAGGCAATGGATGCAATTGCGATTCAGATCACGAGCATAAAGATGACAACGATAAGGATGAAGACTGTGAATGCGGATGTGGATGTAGCCACTAAATTATAATATAATTTCGAAAGCCCACTTTTGTGGGCTTTTTTTGTTTTCTCAAACAATGATGAACTCGCAAAAAGAGAAGTTTGTCATTCAACGGCTCAATTCAACTAGCGATATCAAAATTCAAAGCCATTTTTCACTTTCCATATTTTAACCTGCAAACAATTGAAAACTATAACTATAAAATTAACTTTTCAGTGCTTTTTTATCAAAAAAATCTGCCTACACTAACAGACTCTTTTTCAATTGACATAAAACTTTGAAAAAAAAACATGTGTCAAAAATAATAAAGAAAAAGGAGCTCATCTATGCCTTTTATTTCCAATACAGATGAACAACGTCAACAAATGTTAAAGGAAATCGGAGTTGAAAAATTTTCCGACTTACTTGTACATATCCCATCCAAATTTATTCAAAAACACCATATAGATATGGATGAACCACTTTCCGAGCTGGAACTATCAAGAAAAGTTGCCAAACTTGCCAGTAAAAATATTGCAGATGCAAATTCATTTCTAGGTGGTGGAATTTACGATCATTTTATTCCGGCAGCAGTTGATCATATCATATTAAAACCGGAATTCCACACAGCATACACTCCTTATCAGGCCGAAGTTAGCCAAGGAACTCTGCAATACATTTATGAATATCAAACATTAATCTGTGAACTTACCGGAATGGATATATCTAACGCCGGCATGTATGATGGAGCAACTGCTTCGGCAGAAGCTATCCTGATGGCAGTGAGAAAAACCAAAAAGAATAAAGCTATTATTGCCGGAACTTTAAATCCAAAATATCTGGCAGTAATTAAAGCTTACACTGAAGGAATTGGTGTAAAACTTGAAATAATCGACAATAAAGACGGAGTTGTAGATTTGGAAGCTTTAAAAGCGACAGTAGACAATGATACAGCTTGCGTTTTAGTGCAAACTCCAAATTTCTTGGGAAATCTTGAAGATATGTTTGCGATTGAAGAGATTACTCACTCATCCAAAAAAGCGCTGCTTATTGTAGCGGTGGATCCAATTTCATTACAATTGCTAAACTCTCCTAAAGAGTATAAGGCAGATATTGTACTTGGAGAAGGACAAGCTCTGGGTAATGCGATGAACTTTGGTGGACCATTATTTGGCTTTCTTGCCACAACCTCAAAGCTCACCAGATCGATACCGGGCAGAATTGTAGGAGCAACTTTGGATGCTGACGGAAATAGAGCTTATACGCTTACTTTACAAGCGAGAGAGCAACATATTCGTCGCGCTAAAGCTACTTCAAATATTTGTTCAAACGATGCACTTTGCGGTTTAGCGGCAACAGTATATATGAGTTTAATGGGAAAAGATGGCTTACATCAAGTTGCTGAATACTCTGCAACAAAAGCTCATTATTTGGCTGAGGAAATTTCCAAAATAGATGGTTTTGAATTAGCCTTTGAGCAACCATTCTTTAAGGAATTCGCCATAAAAACTCCCGTTTCTCCTGCAGAAATAATTAATAAACTTGAAGCTAAAAAAATCTTCCCGGGAATTGATTTGGCAAGATTCGGACATGAAAACTTACTTCTAATTGCGGTTACGGAAAAGAAGAGCAAAGAGGAAATGGACGAACTTGTTTCTGCACTAATGGAGGTAACAAATGACTAAAACAATTTTTGAAAAACACACAGCCGGAAGAAAAGGATTCAGCCTTCCTAAAAATGATGTAACAACTTCAAACGGAATTCCTGCAAAATTTGCACGTAAAAAAACTCCTTTCATTCCTGAACTTAGTGAACTTGATGTGTTGCGTCACTATACTGAGCTCGGAGATAAAAATCATTGTATCGAGAAGGGATTTTATCCGCTTGGCTCTTGTACAATGAAATATAATCCAAAAATTAACGAAACATTGGTTCGTAATGCAGCCTTTAATAATCTGCATCCTTATCAAAATCCCGATTCAGCTCAGGGAGCATTAGAGATAATGTATGATCTTCAAAATGACCTTGCTCAACTTTCCGGATTTGCCGGTGTAACTCTTCAGCCGGTAGCAGGAGCTCATGGTGAATTTGCCGGCCTTAAAGTTATGCGTGCCTATCACCAATCCAAAGGAAATGAAAAAAATGAAATCATCTTACCTGATTCTGCTCATGGCACAAACCCGGCTTCCGTAACACTAGCCGGTTACAAAGTTGTAGAGATAAAATCGAATGAAAAGGGAATGGTAGATATCGAAGATTTACGAGCTGCTACCAACGAAAAGACTGCCGGTTTTATGCTTACAAATCCAAATACTTTGGGAATCTTTGAATCATCTTTTGAAGAAATTGCAAAAATTATCCATGAAGTTGATGGTTTAATGTATATGGATGGTGCAAATTTCAATGCTTTACTTGGAAGAGTGAAACCGGGTGAAATTGGCTTTGATATCATGCACTATAACCTTCATAAAACTTTCGGAACTCCTCATGGTGGTGGCGGACCGGGTTCCGGACCAATTGGAGTGAATGAAAAACTTTTGAAATTCCTACCAATCCCCATGGTTAATAAAAATGAAACCGAATATTTCTTCGATTATTCTCATGAAGAGACTTCAATTGGCCACCTTCATACATTTTTCGGAAACTTCGCAATTAATTTCCGAGCATACCTTTATATCAAAATGTTAGGCGCAAAAGGTCTCGAACGTGTTTCTGAGAATGCAATTATTAATGCGAATTATATCATGCGCAAACTTGAGGATTATTATTACATTCCTCACGAAGAAGGTTGTATGCACGAATTCGTTGCCAGTGGAAAATGGCAAAAAGATAAATATGGCGTGTCCACTTTAGACATTGCTAAGCGCATCTTAGATAAAGGATTCCATGCTCCCACAGTCTATTTCCCACTTATCGTGAAAGAAGCAATGATGATCGAGCCTACCGAAACCGAAAGCAAAGAGACACTTGATGAATTCATCGCAGCAATGATTGAAATTGCAAAAGAAGCAGAAGAAAATCCTGAAATCTTACATAATTCTCCCCTTAACACTCCGATAAGAAGAGTTGATGATACTCTGGCGGTGCGTGAACTTAATGTTAGATTTCCAATAGAAAATTAATTTTTCTAAGAATTTATAAATATCCAAAAGGTGATCTTCAGAAATCGAGGGTCATCTTTTGTTTTTTTGGGGGGATATGGAAAAAAAAAAGCGTGGATCGACACTGATTTACACAGATGGGAAATGAAAAATGAAAATCAAAATAAATAATGCGTGATAATAACTGTTCTTTAAAAAACATATTAATGCGTTCATCCGCAGTCAAATTCGTAGTTAAAATATTTTCCTCTTCTTCTTTTTCCTTTACTACATAATTTCAAATATTTTATTTGGGTTCGAATAAAAATCAGCTATAAGGAGAATTATATATGAGTAAATTAATGATTAGCGTATCAGGAGTTCGTGGAATTTTTGGGGAAACACTCACACCGGAGATTGCCCTAAATTTTGCTACTCATTTTGGTATTTTTAGAAATCGCGGAAAAATAATTGTGGGAAGAGATTCACGAACAACAGGACCGGCAATGTTTAATGCCGTAGTTTCCGGATTATTAAGCGTAGGTTGCGATGTTGTTGATCTTGGAATTGTTTCCACCCCCACCGTGCTTTTAGCTGTTGAAGAATCAAATGCTGAAGGCGGAATATCAATTACAGCTTCTCACAATTCTTCAGAATGGAACGCGATGAAATTTGTTAGCGGCAATGGTATGTTCTTATTTCCGGAAGAAGCAGATAAATTTATTGGTTCATTAAATGAGCCTGTACAATATAGTAGTTGGGATAAAATGGGAAGATTATCACATGATACAAACGCGAATAAACGTCATTTGAAAAAAATCATGAATATTTCTTACCTCGATATCGAAAAAATTAAAGCGAAAAATTTCAAGGTAGTGATTGATTGTGTGAATGGAGCAGGTGGAGTTATTTCACCACAATTATTACACGAACTTGGTTGCGAAGTAATAGAGCTTAATTGTGAGCCAACCGGATATTTTGCTCACACGCCGGAGCCGTTAAAGAAAAATCTTAAACAATTAGAAGATGCTGTAAAAGAACATAAAGCGGACGTTGGTTTTGCAAATGATCCCGATGTGGATCGTTTGGCGGTTGTTTCTGAAAAAGGTGAATGTATTGGAGAAGAATTATCATTATTACTTTCAGAAAAATATGTTCTTTCCAAGGTAAAGGGTGATATTGTCACCAATCTATCCTCATCGATGGCTTCTGAAGATATTGCCAAAGAATTTGGCGTTAATGTGCATCGTACCAAAGTTGGCGAGATCAATGTTGGTAAGAAAATGCAAGAGCTGAAGAGCCCAATCGGCGGCGAAGGTAATGGTGGAGTAATTTGCGCCGAAGTACATTACACTCGAGATGCTCCTGCCGGAATGGCACTTATTTTGGGCTATATGGCCGAAAGAGAGCTCCCAATGAGCGAGCTGGCCAATGAGATTCCAAAATATTATTTTGCCAAAGATAAAATCAAGGTAGATCCGGCTGATCTCGACTCTATTATGGCTAAAGTTCCGGAAGTATTTTCCAATTTCAAATTAGATAAAACAGATGGAATTAAAGTAATTGGCGACAAATTCTGGATCCATATCCGAAAAAGTGGAACAGAACCAATTATTCGCGTCTATGTGGAAAGTGAAACCGCTCAACGCTCTGCTGAAATTTGCGCTGATACAATAGCTAAATTGGTAGGATAATTGATTTTTCTGTTTTCAAACAAATGATATCTTAGCGGTGACCTTTTGGTTACCGCTTTTTTTTTAATCATTTGTTTTTTTTCACCACGAAATCCCTAAGGCACAAAGTTACCTAAAAAATAATTTGTATCTGTCTAAATTACAATAACATATCTTCTTTGTGCTCTTAGTGCCTTCGGGCCTTTGTGGTTCCTCTTTTCCCATCTCGTCTCATTGAGGAATTCTCTCACGTTGCTCTTATGAAATGTCTATGTTGGATTGATGCACAATTCTTAAGTAGATTCTTCGTTAGTAATAGCAAGGAGAGCTTCTCAGACTTGTCCGCCTTTTTTGGCGGAAAGACGAGGTCTTAATATATAAACAAAAAGCCACGCCCGTTCCGGAAACTACCGGAACCATAGGCGTGGCTTTCTATTTATTAATTCTTTACTTATTTCCTCTTTGCGTTCTTGGCCTTCTTAGCGACCTCTGCGTGAAGCCCTACTTCATCATGATCATCTTTTTATTGATTGATTTCTTATCTGTTCTCAACTGATAGAAGTAAACTCCGGATGCAACCGATCTACCGCTTTCATCTTTACCGTTCCAGGTTACTTTATGATAACCGGCTTCCTGATTGCCGCTCACCAGTTTTTTCACTTTCCGGCCTTTGATGTTATAGATTACCAAGTCAACCTTGCTATCATTCGGTAG
>DAOWES010000170.1 GCA_030638385.1 Candidatus Cloacimonadota bacterium
GTACAACCTTTGTTACCAAGAGTTTCTTGGCATTGATAACAGAACATACTCATAATAATTCTCCTTTTTTTTAATACTACTTAATTTAAGGTAATTGAGATCGGAGTTGCATTTCTGATATTATCACTAACCGGGCAACGCTCTTCAACGGTTTTTACCCATTTTTTCAAACTATCTTCGTCCATTTCTGTGTTTGGGCGAATTTTCACATTTATATATTGATATCCTGTACGTTCATTTGATGGCTTTCCTAAAAATTTTGCAGGATTTAAACCGCCTTCGATATCAATTTCCATTCCTTTGAAATCAAATCCCATCTCTTTTGCTACCATATGACCAACTACATTAAGACAGCCTGAAAGTGCTCCTAATAGATACTCTACAGGATTTGCTCCTTGGTCATCTCCACCTAAATGTTCTGGTTCATCAATCACCATTTTGAAATTTCTAGCCGATACAATGGTTCTAGTGGGGCTTTCGCTTTTAGCATTAATTTTAAAATTAATCATACTCATAATTTTACTCCTGTTTGTTTAATTGGTTTGATAACTAATACTTTTGCGTTTTGAGATGTTTTGTTGTTAACTGTTCTTTTTCGCAAAGCTTTGATCTCAATAACTTCCGAAGCTTTGATGGGAACAATTTCATCATCAATGATAAATTCCAGCTCACCATCTAGCAGATAAAAAATTACATCAATAGGCATTTGGTGACTCGCAATTGATTTGCCGGCCTCAATTGAAAGTTCAACTAATTCTAAGTGCTCGGAGTGATAAAACATTCGACCGCATATTCCGGGCAGATCTAAAACTTTTTTTGTTTCTATCGGATTGATTATTTTAGTCATAATTATTACCCTCGGTTTAGTAATTTATTCCTGCCGGCATCATATTGGTCGCAGCAAATGCATGGCAAGGAGTTACTCCATATACCATATTGCACTTTGGGCACTTATCTTCGAAATTAGTCATTTCAAAAGATTCTCCACACTCACATTTCACCTCTAGTGGCATGGGTATTGGTTGCTCTGCAAAGCCCATCATTCTTACTTTATTAACAATTTGTTTGCCGTTTTCAAAACTTCCATTACATCCGTTGTGCATAATTTATCTCCTTATTATTTTTACTCTTAACTTTTCCTATTTCGTTATTTTCTCAATAATTTCGAAGAGAGTGCTATTTTCATCAAAGTATTTCATAATCGAATCCTTAAAATTATTTATCTAATATTTTAGTTTGAGAAATTGGCTTTGGCAATTTCATCACAAGTATGCGAACATCATTTTCAGTTTCATTGTAGATGCTGTGGATAATGTTTTTGGGGCTTTCGATAAGATCATCTTTTTTGACTTTAATTTTCTCTTCACCGATAAGGATAGATGGTTCTCCTTCTAACACGTAGAAAGCAACATCAACCGGTGTAATATGAGGTTTCAAGCCTTCTCCGGCTTTTAAAATGAGGTGCATAATAAGTGCATGGTCTTTGTCGTATATTTTTGTAGATTGGATTCCGTGTGGGTTGGCAACGTTACTTAAGTTTTTGTAATTTCTAATTTCCATCTTTGCTCCTTTTTGGTACTTAAATACCTGTTTAGATTTAAAAAAAAACTCTAAAAATCTGATAATTTCATTTTCTTAAATATTTCATAAAGATTAGCTGATATTTTATTTAATTCAGGACTGAAAATGCATTTTTGGAAAGGACATTGGCTCTTGCCAAGAGGGCATTTTCCCAAAACAATCTTACCTTCTATAATCTCATATATCTCTATGAAAGTAATCTGATCAGCCGGTTTGTTTAACTCAAAGCCACCAGCCGGTCCTCGAACAGATTTTACTAAGCCGGCTTTACTTAGTTTTTGAAAAACCTTGGCAAGATGAGCTTGAGAAGCATTCAGCTTTTCTGCTAAAACTTTTACGTTCATACGCAAAGGTTGTTTTTTGGCTATCAATACCAAGCTATGCAGGGCGAGCGAAGTTGCTTCTGATAAATTTACAAGGTTCATTTTTTTCTCCAATATCTATTTAGGTACTTAAATGCCTGAATGCGTTTTGTGAGTCAAGTTTAATTTTATTCTTTCTTACTAATATTTTATTCTTTGCAACTATGCGAGATAGCCAAAACATTATAAGACAATTGGTTAGGGCAGAGCGGGAACTTGTTTTAATAGGGTGAATAAAATAATTTATCGTCCGACTAATTTGAATTCTAGTCATGCAACTTTTCCAATTCCGAGAGAGCTTCTTCAAGTTCTGCAGTGATTTTTGCCAGTTGTTTTTTCTGATTGTAAAGCTCTAAAAACAAATTTACTTTTCCAATGAGAACTTGGGAAACAATTGGTTTTGTAATTAAATCGATGGTTCCGGATTCTATGCCGTTGATATTATGGAAGTTATCTGAATAAACTGCCGAGAGAAATATTATCGGAATGCTTTTGGTTTTGGCAATACTCCGCATCAATTCCACAGTTTCAAAGCCATTCATTTCCGGCATCTGAACATCAATAAGAATTAAGGCAAAATCATGTTCCAAGCTTAATTTCAAGGCATCATTGCCGGATAAAGCTCGAATAAATTCGACATCAATATTTTGCAATAATGTCTCTAAAGCAATTAGGTTTTCTAGTCTATCATCAACGATTAGTATTTTTGTTTTATTCACTAGCAAAGATCCTTTTTTTTATTTATACATCCACACCTGTAGTATAGAAAGTAATTTATCTATTTGAAGTGGTTTTGTGAGATAATCATTTGCACCGGCGGTAATGCATTGTTCCTTATCTCCTTTCATCGCTTTAGCAGTAAGGGCAATGATTACCAAATTTTTGAATCTTTTTTGTTTTCGGATATATCTCATTGCCTCATAGCCATCCATCACCGGCATCATAATATCCATCAATACTAGGTCAAAATCACTATCTTTTTCTAGAATTTCTATGGCTTTTTGTCCGTCACCTGCACTTTGAATTATCATCCCTTTCTCTTCCAAAACGTGAGAAACAGCAAATACATTTCTCATATCGTCATCTACCACTAGAATTTTTTTACCTTGGAATACGGCAAATTTATCATGCATTCTGGAAATGATTTTTTGTTTGTTTTTCGGCATTTCGTTTACTACCTGATGTAGGAATAGGGCGGTCTCATCGAGCAGACGTTCTTCTGATTTTATACCTTTGATGATGATTGAACCTGTATATTGATTTAATTCTAATTCTTCCTCTTTTGTTATCTCTTTACCTGTGTAGATAATTACCGGAGGGATTTCGTTTTTTTTCTCATGTTTCAATTTCTGTAAAATTTCTAAACCGGAAATATCTGGTAGTGTGATATCCAGAATCATGCAATCATATCTTTTGTTATTAATCTCAGCCAATGCTTTTTGTCCGGTATCTACGGCAGTTATCTCAACATTATCATCTCCCAAAAGATTGATTACGGCAGTTCTCATGTTTTTGTTATCTTCCACAACCAAGAGTTTTTTGATCGAACTATTATGAATCTCTTCCAATCTGTCGAAGGCAGCAGACAATTGCTCATTCGTTATCGGCTTTGTTAAATATCCAACAGCTCCTTTTTGGATAGTATCAAACTCTTCCTCCATTGCAGACATCATGTGAACCGGAATATGGCGGATAGCAGGATTGTTTTTGATTATTTCTAATACTTCCCAACCATTCATTCCCGGTAGCTTAATATCTAAGATAATTGCATCCGGGATATATTTTTTAGCTAGTTCCAAGCCACTTTCTCCATCACCGGCATGAATAAATTTGAATTCTTTGTTATTACAGAATAGGTGTAAGGTTCTCGCAAAGTTCAAATCATCTTCAATTACCAAGATTTTTCTGTCACTTTTTTCAATATTATAACGATCATCTTCAATATGAGGAGATGTTTTTTTCTCTTTTATTTCTGAGCTAGTTGAAATGTTTATTAATTGACGTCTCTCGTTATGTTTACGCCTATTCTTAACTACTTCTTGTTTAACTTCCTGTTTAGTTTTAGGAAGGATTATTGTGAAAGTAGAGCCTTTATCTTTTTCGCTTATCAATTGTAATTCACCACCGAGTAATTTTGTCAGTTCGCGTGAGATGGAAAGTCCAAGGCCGGTTCCGCCAAATTTTCGCGAGGTGCTACCATCAGCCTGTTGGAATGCTTCGAAAATTGCTCCCAGCTTCTCTTTTGGAATGCCGATACCTGTATCGCTTACGACAATTGCAATACTATTTTCAGGTTGTAAGTCACTTTGGCTAAGATCCATCTCCGGAGTCGGCTTTTTGAAATCAATCGTTATGCTTCCTTTTTGGGTAAACTTGATGGCATTAGAGATAAGATTTTTTA
>DAOWES010000112.1 GCA_030638385.1 Candidatus Cloacimonadota bacterium
AAGGTTGCAGGTGAGGTTTTACAAAACACTTAATTATGCAAAACTCATATAAAATATATCTTAAATTAATTTATTATCAGCGTGTAAATCAGCCTCAATTCTATTTATTAAGGTTACTAATATGATCAAATTCATATTTCACTTGCCTAAAAAATTGGGGCATTTGTTTTTGAATAAATTTGAAAAATCTAAAATAAATAAAAAGATATATCGGAGGACGAAAATGAAATTAGTAGAATGTGTTCCTAATTTTAGTGAAGGAAGAGATCTGAAGATCTTAGACGCTATTGCAAACGAAATCAAATCTGTAAAAGGTGCTAACCTATTGGACATGGATCCGGGTGCAGACACAAACAGAACAGTTTTCACTATTGTTGGAGAACCAAAACCAGTGGCAGAAGCTGCATTTTTGGCTATAAAAAAAGGTAGCGAACTTATCGACATGAGCAAACATAGCGGTGCTCATCCTCGTATGGGAGCTTGCGATGTATGTCCATTTATTCCTGTAGCAAACATGACTATGGAAGAGACTGTTGAGTTATCTAAAAAAGTTGCAAAGAGAATTGGTGAAGAATTGAATATCCCTGTTTATCTTTATGAAAATTCTGCCAGCAAGCCGGAATGGGCAAACTTGGCAAATGTGCGTAAAGGCGAATATGAGGCACTTCCCAAAAAGATGCAAGACCCTGAATGGAAACCGGATTTTGGTCCTCAAAAATTTAACGAAAAAACAGGTGCAACTGCTGTTTCAGCACGTGAATTCCTTATTGCCTATAACATAAACCTAAATACTCGCGATAAGAAAAAAGCACATAACATCGCTCTTTCAATTCGTGAAGCAGGCCGTTTTGCCCGTGATGCAAAAGGCAAAATCATTCGTGATGAAAAGGGTAATAAAGTGAAAGAAGCCGGTCTCTTTACAAATTGTAAAGCAATCGGTTGGTATATTGATGAATATAATCGTGCTCAAATTAGTATGAATCTTACAAATTACAAAATCACTCCTCCTCACATTGTTTTGGATAAAGTTCGTGAACTTGCCTGGGAAAATGGTATTCAGGTTACCGGAAGTGAGTTAGTAGGATTACTTCCCGAAGCGGCCATTTTAGAATCAGGAAAATATTATCTTAAAAAGATGGGCGAAAGTGCCGGTTTACCGGAAAAAATGATTATCGAAACAGCTGTACAATCGATGGGTTTAGATGAATTAGCTCCCTTTAACTTAAAAGATAAGATCATAGAATTCGCAATTGAGGACGGAGGCAAACTTGCCGATATGACTCTTAACGGGTTCTGTGATGAACTATCCACAGACTCACCTGCACCAGGTGGTGGTAGTGTGGCAGCGTTATCTTCTGCAATGAGTGGTGCGCTTACAGCAATGGTAGCAAATCTTACAAATGGTAAAAAAGGTTATGAAAAAGATTGGGAAGAAGCAAAAGAGTTGGCTGAGTTAGGACAAGACATCAAAGAACGCTCTCTTACTGCTATCGACACAGATACTCAAGCTTTTTATGACATGATGGATGCAATGCGTCTTCCAAAGAAAAGTGAGGCAGAAATTGCTGCTAGAAATGAAGCAATTCAAGTTGCTACAAAAAATGCAATTATTATTCCACTCGAAACTTTGCAGATAGCTTATGAAGCAGCAATATTAGCAGAGAAAATTGGTAAGATAGGAAATGCAAATGCACTTTCTGATGCCGGTGTAGCAGCGATCAATGCTAACGCAGCAGCCAAAGCAGCTTACCTTAATGTGAAAATAAATATGGGTGCTATCGAAGACCAAACTTGGATTGATGAAATCATGAAAAAAGCAGATGAGTTGGCTACTAAAACCGATGAACTTGCGCTTGCGATTGAAAAAGATATTACTTCCAGATTGTAAGTGATAATTTGATAAATAAAAAAACGGGCACCTCAAACAAGGTGCCCGTTTTTTATTGTTATTGTTTTAAACTTCGGAAGTTGATATTTTGGGTTTTCTTCTCTTTCCCAATATCCGCGGTTAAATCTTATCCTCTTCTATTTCAAACCAAGTTTAAAATTAAAGTTTGTGCTAGGCTGTTCTGCCTCAGAGTTTTCAAATTTATTTAAAACCCGATTAAACACCTTTTGTGATGGCTTTATATAAGAAAAATCTAACAAATATTTTCGGAAACCTTTATCATTCATCTTCCTTTTGTATTGCAAAAATGAAACAGGTCTATTTGGCAAAACAACTGTAATTCCATCCACCACCGTTTTTCGGAACGAATCGGTTTTATCTTTAAATTCTTCGTCATTTGCAATATCCACCGGCATTCTGGAATAAAATAGCTCCGGATAGAAATACAATGGCATAATACCTTGGCGGTCTTTACCGGCTAAAAGATTTGGGAAATCATCTTCTTGCGGATAGAGATAAAGTCCTATGTTCTCTTCTTTTAGCATTTGAATAGCAGCATCATTTAGCGTATAAACATTTTCGTTTGTACTTATGCGAAGATCCATCTTCTTAGGCAAAATCAGCTTCTGCGAGATGTGACTAAGCATAAATTGTTTAATACCACTTCTATACATTTTGGAACACAAATCACGATAAAACTCAATATCTGTTTCTGAAATAAATTTTGGTAATTCGATAATAAGTTTATTTATATTCTTCTGAATAAATCCGGTTTCAGGATTGAACTTCTGCCAATCTTCTCGATTAAACCTTAATATAACCGCATCCACTTTCGGCAGATAAAGCTTCATCATCCACTTGATAGAATCAATTCTCACATAAATCTGTTCTTTATTAGACGTTTTGGATGATCCGATCTTATTTAAAATGTTCTGACTTTTACCTTTAGGCATACGTAAATTAATCTTCTTAGCATCTAAAGTGAATTTACTTTTGAATTTCAAATCGCCAAAACCAATTAAGAAAATTTTATCGCTAACTTCAAAATTATTTTCTTGGTTAATTGTTATCAGATAACCATCTCCCGAAGATTCATAACTAAAGTTTTCTTTCAATTTGAAAGCTGCCGTATCTCTTCCCGATTTTGGCAACACGCGCAAACGATTCCCTTTTACAGGTTCATACTTAGAATAAAATTTAAACATTTTGGCCGATCTTTGATGAACATCACCAATATGCTTACCTGTGTAAGGCTTATCGGTGATAGAACCGGCAACATTTCCACTCATGAAATATCCGGTTTTTTCTCGAGCCAAATCTTTACTTATTGCTTCCATGATTTTGGCTTTTTCTTCGTTATCCAAAGCCATGCGATATGCTTTTGCTGTATTATATACATATTCAGCAGATTTCATCCTTCCCTCAATTTTCAAGGAAGATATTCCCATTTTTTTGAATTCCGGAACTAATTCAATTTGCTGATTATCTTTTAAGTTGAATAGATACTTTTCATTGTTATCTTTTGAATAAATTCTTCGACAAGGTTGCCTGCATAA
>DAOWES010000226.1 GCA_030638385.1 Candidatus Cloacimonadota bacterium
AAATCCTGCGGATTAAAATAGACACAGATCAACACAGATGGGCACAGATTTGTGTGACTATGGCTTACTCAAAAATAGGAAGCACACTCTCCGCTTTCATTCTCCTCTTAAGAGGAGTACGGCTTTAGCCGGGAGGAGTGTTATTTCATTTTTCACTGGTTACCATTCATAATTCATAATTCTCTTTCACGTTGTTTTCATGAAATGTCTAGATGGAGTGATTAACAATTTTGATTGAGTTCGCTTTATTGCTTATCCTCGGAAAATATCAATCGGTGATATCGATCTAATTTTGCTCTAATCTCATCAATATCTAGTTGACGGGCTGTGCGGAAAATTTCACTTCCCTCTGAATAAACTAAAAAAGTGGGCACGGAAAAAGCCATAAAAAAACCGGCAGCATCTTGGTATTCATCTAATTCGATAAGGTGAAAGGTAGAACCTGAATAGCTTTGGGCTAATTCTCTTAATTTTGGTTGTAGCACTTTGCACACATTACAGCTTTTTGTCGTAATATAAACAAAAGAGAATTTTTCTTGCTTTAAATTATCGTAAGTCATTATTTTTTTGGAGTAGAAAAAAAAAGCCCTCAACTAAATGAATAGAAGAGGGCTTTTTAAATCTTATTAGATTTAGTGTTTGCTAGTAGTCTCTTTAATAGTATCGCCGGTAATTTTACATCTTTCGAAGTAATTTGTATGAAGCAATTTATGAGCTTTATGAGAGTTAGGCGCATCTAAGAAGTCTTCATAGCATTTTATCACTTCATCATTGTGATGTGAGCAACGAAGAGTAAGTTTAGCATCTTCTTTGTAGAGGCTTTGTCCACGGCGAGCACGATCTGCAATGGTACTGTTATAAGGTTGTCCACCACCACCAACGCATCCACCCGGGCAAGCCATTACTTCGATAAAGTGATATTGCTTTTCGCCGGATTCAACTTTTTCCATCAATTTTCTGGCATTACCAAGTCCGTGAACAACTGCTACATTTACAGGAAGTTCACCACCTTCTTTAAGTGGGATAGTAAGAGAAGCTTCCTTGATGCCTTCCATACCACGAAGAGCGGTAATGTTTACATCTGCCATCTCTTCACCGGAAAGAATTGCAACTGCTGTTCTTACTGCAGCTTCCATTACACCACCTGTAGCGCCGAAAATGGTTGCTGCGCCAGTGTATTTTCCCATGATATCGTCAGCTTTTTCTTCCGGAAGATTTTTAAAATCGATACCGGCTTCTTTGATCATTTTGATGAATTCACGAGTTGTGATAACATAATCAACATCTTGGTAGCCGGAATCTCTCATCTCAGGACGATTAGCTTCAAATTTCTTAGCTGTACAAGGCATGATAGATACAGAGCAGATTTTTGCAGGATCAATACCTTCTTTTTCTGCGAAATAAGTTTTTACTAAAGTTCCAAACATTTGCTGAGGAGATTTACAAGTAGAGATGTTTTCAGCTAAATTTGGGAAGTATGTTTCACTAAATTTAATCCAACCAGGAGAACAAGAAGTAATAAGCGGAAGTTTTCCACCATTTTTAATTCTGTTAATTAATTCTGTTCCCTCTTCCATAATTGTAAGGTCAGCAGAGAAGTTTGTATCGAATATACGATCGAAACCTAATCTGCGGAGAGCTGCGTACATTTTTCCAACAGTTACTTCTTCCGGATCCATGCCGAACTCTTCACCTAAAGTTGCTCTGATAGCCGGAGCTTCCTGAACAACAACATATTTATCTTTGTCTAGAAGTTGGTCCCAAACATTGTCGATGTCACTTTTTTCATGAAGCGCGCCAACCGGGCAGTAAACAGTACATTGACCACAGTTTACGCAAGGGCTATCGGCCATACCTTTGTCGAATGGTGTAGTGATAGTTCCTTCGAATCCACGACCATTGATTGTGAGAGCATGAACAGTTTGAATGTCTTGGCAAACAGTAAGACAGCGACCACAAGAGATACATTTATTCGGATCACGAACTATAGAGAAACTCTTAAGATCGAGAGGTTTTTTCTGCAGTACTTTTGGTATTCTCTTATCATCAACACCAAGCAGATACGCTAAGTCTTGTAGCTCACATTTGTTGTTTTGTTCGCAAGTAGGACAAACAACGTCGTGATCTGCAAGCATCATCTCAACGAGAGTTTTACGAAGTTCGCGTAATTTTTTACTATTTGTGATTACTTTCATTCCAGCCCAAGCAGGAGTGGAGCAAGCACGCTTTGTTCCTTTTGTTCCTTCGATTTCAACTACGCAAACACCGCAGTTTGAAGAAGGAGCAAGGTCTTTGTGGTAGCATAAAGTAGGGATTTTTTTCCCTGTTTCTTTGGCTGCATCAAGAATGGTTGTACCTTCTTGTACTTCTACCTCAATATTATCGACCCATAATTTAATCATTTTTGCCACTTTTTTCCTCCATTTATTCTAAGTTAGCTATAACTATTTTATTTTCATAAGAAAATCTTCTCGGAAGTTCTCGATTGCACTTTTAACGGGCATAATCAAAGATTGTCCCAAGGGGCAGAAAGATGCATCAAGCATTGCTTGAGAAATTTCAATCATTTGATCAAGATCTTCCTCACAACCTTCCCCGTTTCTAAATTTTGAAACTAATGTATAAAGTACTTCATTACCTTTGGTACAGGGTGAACATTTACCGCATGCTTCATGACGGAAGAAGCGAATAACAGACCAGAGCATCTCTACCATATCCACATCATCATTCATCACTAATATTGCGCCTGAACCAAGAACGGCAGCATACTCTTCCAATGAATTGTAATCCATCTTCACATCGAGTAATTTGTCAGAGAGGAATACTCCGGCAGCTCCACCAACGAGTGCACCTTTGAACTTTCTATCATCTTTCATACCACCACTGTATTGATCGATGATTGTGCGAAGCGGTGTTCCCATATCAACTTCGCAAAGTCCGGGAAGATTAACATCTCCCATCATTGTATATACTTTAGTTCCGGTACAACCTTCAACTCCATGTTCTGTAAACCAAGCTGCACCATTTTTAATAATTGCCGGAACATTGGCAATGGTCTCTACGTTGTTTACAACTGTAGGAAGTTCCCAAGCTCCTTTTACTCCCGGGAATGGTGGCTTGCTTCTAGGCTCTCCACGATTCCCTTCCATAGATTCTATAAGTGCTGTTTCCTCGCCACATATATAAGCACCAGCACCGATTTTTATCATAATATCAAGATCAAATCCGCTATTGAAAATATTTTCACCCAAGATACCATATTCTTTCGCTTGAGCGATCGCTTTTTCTAAACGTTCGATACAGAGTTTGTATTCACCGCGAATATAGATATAAGCTTTTGTTGCGCCTACTGCATAACAGGCGATCATCAAACCTTCAAGAAGTTTGTGCGGATCTCCTTCCATGATCAGACGATCTTTAAATGTTCCGGGCTCGCCTTCATCTGCGTTGATAACAACTAATTTTTGTTCAGCTTTGATCGGAGCAGTAAAACTCCATTTTAGACCGGTTGGAAATCCGGCTCCACCACGGCCACGAAGTCCGGATGCTTTTACTTCATTTACAATTTCTTCAGGTTTCAGGTTGATAAGAGCTTTTTCCCAAGCTTCATATCCACCAAGTCCAATATATTCTTCGATGTTTTCAGGATCGATTTTACCGGAGTTATCCAATACAATACGACGTTTGTAATTGAAATTATATTTTTTTAATAAATTTGTATTTAAGATAAGACGGCTTACTTTGCGTCCTTTTAAGAAATGTTCTTCAACTATTTCCGGAATATCTTCAACTTTGACATCAACATAAGTAGTTTGTTCCGGATAAACCATCATGCTGACGCCGGTTCCAAAATATCCGAAAGAACCTGTTTCTAAAATGTTAATTTCATCCGAAAGATTGTTTTTATCTAATTCGGTACGAAGTGCTGCTTCAATCTCTTTTACACCAGCTTCTAAAGATGTGTTATCGATACCGATCAATATATGGCTGCGATAGAATTTCATTTTGCCTCTCCCTTAATTTTGTTGATGATAGTGTCGATCTTATCTTCTGTGAGATTTCCATAAACATCTTCATTAATCATCATGACAGGAGCGTTTCCGCAAACCCCTAAACAAGCGCAAAGCTCAAGGGTGAACATTCCATCTTTTGTAGTTTTATTTAGGCCAAGATCCAGGGTTTCACGAAGTTTTTTTAGGATATTTTCAGATCCTTTTAAAAAACAAGGAGGTGACTCGCAAAGTCGAATAATATTTTTACCACGTGGCTTTGTACTAAACATTGTGTAGAATGTAAGAACTCCATAAATATGAGCTCTCGGAACATTGATATATTCACTTACTTCGGTAACAGCGTCTTCAGAAATGTACTGCTGAGGATGATTATCTTGAATCTCATGTAATATGTAGATTAAGTTTTCTTTCTCAGGAGAGTATTTGTTAAAAATTTGTTTGTACATAGATACTCCTAATTTTAGAATTAATTTTGCGCAACAACATAATCGTTAACTAATTTACCATTAACAACATGTTCTGCCATCATTTTTCGTGCTTTTTCCGCGGTCATATTTCCATAGGTAATAGTTGGCTTACCTTCTTCAATAATATCTACTACAGGTTCCATTGAAGATAATCCTTTTTCTCCGGTTTGGGTAACGATTACATCGGAAAGTTGTCTACTGGCAACTTCATCCATAATTGTTTTCATTACCTCACGAGCACCGGTTGCGATCCCGGATGTTCCCATTCCAATAACAATTTTTATACGAGTGTTGCTGGAACGCAGTTTCATTTCTTGCTGTGCTTTTTCCCGGATTTTTTTTAAATCAGCCAAAGTCTTCATATTTGTCCTCCATTTAGTTCTAACCACAAAACTTTTTCCTGCAAATATAACTACATCCGCAGGGATTATATGAAATACACTTTTATTCTAAAAAACTATCTACATAAATCTTCGATAACACGCCTTTTATCGGCATGAACTTATACGCGTCAAGCAAAAAAAATGAGTTAACTGCTTATGCTTTCCGTAATTAAGTTGATGTTGCAAGTGAATCTCAGAATATCTTTCTATTGTCTTTAATAATCAAGCTTTTGAGGAAATAATTTAACGGTATGAAATATTTAAAATATTAAGTGAAATTATGGTTTTTGCAGAGAAATATGTTTATTTTCGGAAAATGAAAAATCCCAATGTAAATGGTCACTTGTGCGGAAAACATAGGAGTTCATGAAGGTTAGCATTTTCTCGAGGGGATAATTATTTTCGATAGAGAAGAAATCATATTCTTTAAATTTATCATGATCTTTATCGGTGATTGCTTTATCGATGAGAAGAACCGGAGAGGATAAAGAATCGATGTTTGCTTCTGTGATAAGGAGTACTTGGCCGTTATGCATTTTGTTTATTTCAGCTTTAAGTTTTGAGAAGTATTCGATATTTTTTTCGGAAGCGATGATGGTGAGTTCTTGGGTTGGGACAAATACTTCCACCATCCTACCGTCCGTTGGCAGTGGAGCCGGATTAAAGTATTTTACTAAACCTTTTACGCCAATAAATGTAAACCAGACTGCGATGAGGATTGAAGCAATTTTGGCTACTCCACCCATTTCTTTAATCTTGGAAAGACCACCTGCAAAAGCGATTGGAATCAAGAACAAAGTGGTGCCAAAGAAAAATCCTAAGAAGAGATTGATTCCATCAAACACGCCACCCAGATCAACTGCTTTAGAAAGGGCAATGAGGAATGAAGGACAAAAGTTGATACCGGTAAGAATTCCTAAAATAAAAGCGCTTTTAGTAAACATAGTAGCTTTGGGGATGTGACACTTTTTAGCTTTTTTATGGGTTCTTACTGCCGAGAGAACCAAATAGATTGAGAGTAAAATATAGGCAATGGAAGTGAAAAGGCTTCTGTTTATGGTAGCTATTTGAGTTCCGGCAAAACCGGCCAAAGCACCAAAAGTGAGGTATGAGAAAAAACGGCCTGCTGAAATTTCTAAAATGGTAAGCAAGCTTTTCGAAAAATTTCTTTCTTCGGTAAGAAGATAGGGGAGATAGATGGGAGTGCAGGTAACCAGGCAAGTAGAACCGGTAGCCAATCCTAAAAAAAAACCTTCTATGAGAGTTGTAAACATTAGTTAAATCCTTATTTTTGTAGAAATTATTATTTTATTTCTAATTTTATTGTTTTTAATTTTAGTGTTATCGGTGCAGCCAAAAAAATATGGCTGCAATTGCACAAATTACTAAAATGTTTTTGATATTAAACTCCTATTTAGAGATTGCTCCAACCGGGCAAGAACCTTCACAAATGCCACAATTAATACATTCATCTGCATTGATTACTGCTTTGCCGTTTATCATTTCGATAGCATTTACAGGGCATTTGCCGGGGCAAATATTACAACTAATACAACTTGCCGGATTAACAGAATAACTTTTGTTTTTACGAATAGCTACCAGCTTGCCATGTTTATCTCTAAGTTTAATGGTCTCTTTTTCAGAAGTAAATTCAAAGACAGTTAATTTTTCATCTATCATTGCACATTGAGCAGTAAAATTATTTTGTTCCAAAAGTTTGATTTCTCTGGCTGGTAACTCTTTTGCTTCAGCAAAAAAGAGTTCAAATTCACCTGATTCAGTTTGGATAAACCAATTATTCTCTGTGTTAATTAATTTCCCATTCAATGAGTTCAGCTCAATCTTATTTGCTGCAAATAAAGAAAGTAGTACAAGTAAAAGTCCGAGAATAAATGTCTTTTTCATATCTATCTCCTTGTTTTTAAGGTCATCATGACAGTAAGGTGTCGCGATTTTTTTTTTGCATATTTGTTTTTTGAGTGATACTTGTGTCAAGATAGAAAATGGAATTAAGGGTTTAGTAGTTTAGGCGTTTAGTGGTTAGTTTATCTTGGTGGCGAACCATTTATTTTCCAATACAAAAATCACTAAAGATGGAATTTAGAATGTCGTCATCGGTGATTTTTCCAATAATTTCCTCAAGTGCATGGCTTGCTTCTTTTAAATCAAAGGCTGTAAATTCGAAGCCAATTTCTGCTTGAATGGATTCCAACGCTTTTTCAATAGATTGGATAGCCCGGTTACAAGCGGCTATTTGTCTGGCGTTATTCAGGATTCCTGAGCGGAGATCTTCTTCGGAAATGGTAATTTCACTAAGGAGTTTGTTTTTAATTTCAGCTAAACCGTCATTGGTTTCTGCAGAAGAGATAAGGTAAGATTTTGCTCGGAAAGAGGCGATAGTCTCTTCATCCAACAATTCAGCTTTATTAAGCACAGTTATAATTTTATTTTTATCCACAATCTGCGTAAGTTTATCATATTCGCTTTGATTTTCATTCCCATCTATGATAAAAAGTACCTTATGAGAATTTTTAATAATATCATAAGAACGTGAAATTCCTATCTGTTCGATTTGATCCTCAGTTTCACGCAATCCGGCTGTATCGAATATTCTTACTAGGTACCCATCTAAAGAGATAGCTTCTTCGAGGTAGTCTCGGGTAGTGCCGGGAATAGGGGTAACTATTGCTCGTTCATTTTGTAAGAAGCTATTGAAAATACTAGATTTTCCTACATTGGGAGCACCAACCAAACTCACGCGCAAACCATCTTTCAAGATCATTCCTTCTTCTCCGGAACTTGCTAGCTTAGTAAGCTCTGCTTGTAAGTTAGAGAGCTCTTCAAGCAATTTATCTCGATCCAAATCTTCTAGGTCTTGTTCAGAAAAATCAATTTCCAATTCCAATAAAGTACGTTGGTGGGTTAATTTTTTCAAAATATCGGAAATGTGATTTCTAAGGCTTCCTTCCAATTGTTGCATTGCTGCCAAGTGCTGGATTTTGGTTTTGGCTGTAAGTAGGTCGCCTACAGCTTCGGCTTGAGTGAGGCCCATTTTTTCGTTCAAAAAGGCACGTTGAGTGAATTCGCCCGGTTCGGCCAAGCGTGATTGTTCGAGTAA
>DAOWES010000008.1 GCA_030638385.1 Candidatus Cloacimonadota bacterium
CCGGTTGAAGGTTCATCAAGTAGATAAAGATTTTGTTCTTTTTGTTTTGTGGAAAGTAAGGCGGTAGCCAATTTCAAACGCTGTGTTTCGCCGCCGGATAAAGCACTAAGCGTTTGACCCAATTGCAAATACCCCAATCCAACTTCTGCCAGTATCTTTAGCTCTTTTGATATTTTTGGAAAATCAGCAAAGTACTTAACGCTTTCATTAATCTCCAAAGCTAATACTTCCGAGATATTTTTTTCATTTAATTCAACTTCTAAAATTTGCTCATTATAGCGTTTCCCGGCACATGCTTCACATTCAAGCCAAACATCACCCATAAAATCCATACTGATTTTTTTCTTTCCCAAGCCTTTGCAGATAGGACATTGGCTAGCTTTATTTAGATATGAAAAGCGGTCAGCTTTTAGCTTTTTTTGTTGGGAAAGTTTGGTAAAACTGAATTCCTTACGGATTTTATCGAAGATTTTGGTATAGGTGGCCACTGTAGAAACGGAAGAATTGGGTAAGCTTCTTTGATCTATCAGGACAATTTTGTTGAAATTTTCTAAACCGAAAATATTTTGGACATTCTTTGATAATCCAGCTTGCGAATATTTAAAAATTACATCAATAAGCAAACTACTTTTTCCACTTCCGGAAACTCCGGTTATGGCTGTAATTTTTTTGTTTGAAATCTCAAGATTAAGCTTTTTTAAATTATTGGCTTTGGCACCAATAATTGATAATTTATCTGATTTCTCCTTACTTCTCCGTATCTTTTTTATATTCTTAGATTTAAGATATTTTGCTGTATCGCTGGCAGGATTTTTCAATAAACTCTCCACATCGCCGCTGTGAATAAGTTCACCGCCAAGTCTGCCGGCACCGGGGCCTATATCCAATATATTGTCAGCATTTAATATCATTTCTCGATCATGCTCCACCACGATAACTGTATTGCCATTCTTCAACAATTTTTGCAATATCCCCAAAAGATTCTTTGTGTCGGTGGGATGTAGCCCGATGGTTGGTTCATCTAAAACAAAAGTGATTCCTCTTAACCCCTCAATGAGATGATTTATCAGTTTCAACCGTTGCAATTCACCGCCGGAAAGAGTATCCAACTTGCGATCTAAGCTAAGATAGTTTAAGCCAATTTGCTCAATTACAGCTATCTTCTCAACTATCTTATTGCCTAAGAAATCATATACTTCTTGCTCTGTGTTTGAAAGATTTAAGTCTCCGGAATCTGTTAATAAATCTCTTAACATTATCATAGATAAGCTGGAGATGTCTGCTATGTTTAGGTTGGAAATTTGATAAGACAAAGCTTTCTCATTTAAGCCGGTTCCTTTGCACTTTACACACGGAGCCAAGGTCATTAATGATAACATGGTTTTGCTGCGAGTAGTGTGTTGCTTTCGTGCAAATTCTTCTGCAATGTAGTTTGCGAAACCGTGCCAAATAGTTCTGAATTTGTGTTCGCCTGCCCGCTGTTTACGTTTGAAATTCCACACCACATCAAATTCTTCTGCCTCTGTCCCAAACATAGCGATTCTCTTTTCAGCGCTAGATAAATCATTCCAGCTAAGGCTGAAGTCTATATTATGAGCATCGCCCACAGCTTTGATTATTGCTACATATTGCCCATAAATATCACCATAGAATTTACCGGTTTTTGTTCCATCCATCGCTCCATCAAGCAACGATTTGGACGGATTTGTAATAATCTTATCTATGTCAGGAAGCAGCTTTTCACCAATTCCGTTACATTTGCCACACGCTCCCGCCTGATGATTTCGTGAAAAATCTTGAGCCAAAGGTGTCACGCTATAGGTTTTACTCGAAGAAATTCTGGCAAAAAGTAAACGTAGCAGATCTGATATGTTGGTGAAAGTACCTACTGTAGAGTGAGGATTTTTAAACCTTTTATGTTGAGAAATGGCGATAACCGGTGTTAATCCACATACACTTTCAAATTCAGGTTGCGGAATATTTTTCATAAATCTTCGGGCAAAGGCAGATAAATTCTCCGTGAACCTTGTGTGCGCTTCGGCAAAAATAGTGTCAAATGCCAAAGAAGATTTTCCTGAGCCGGAAACACCGGTGATGACTGTTAACTTATTGTGAGGGATTTTTACAGATAAATTTTTTAAGTTATTTGTTTTAACATTAGATAATTCAAGCGCAGAAGGGATGGGTTTGGAAGTTGGAACAATGAAATTGGCGCTATCAGCAAGTGCTTTCAGATAAATGGAATTATTATATTCACGAAATTGTTGGCTATTCCCGTTAAAAACAATTTCTCCTCCCTTTTCTCCACTTTCGGGGCCAAGTTCCAAAAGATAGTCTGCCGAAAAAACGATGTGAGGATGATGTTCGATGATGATGACAGTATTTCCTTGCTCAACTAACTTTTGCAAGGCAGCTAGCAGATGTTTTACATCGAATATAGATAAACCGGTGGTTGGCTCATCCAAGATATATAAAGTTTGTTTTTTGTTTGGTTTGGCAAGGTGAGTAGCTAATTTAATTCGTTGAGCTTCACCGCCGGAAAATGTGGTGGAAGGTTGGCCTAATTTAATATATCCCAGTCCCACATCTTGAAGAGCAAATAAAAATCTTAAGATTTTTGGTTCTTCCCGGAAAAAATCAATCGCATCATCAACCGAAAGCTCCAATACTTGAAAAATGTTTTTGCTTTTGTATTTCACTTTCAAAGTTTCTTTTGTAAATCTTTTACCTTCGCAAACTTCACAAGTTGTTTCAATATTAGCAAATAAGTGCATCCCTATTTCATTTACACCTGCACCTTTGCATTTTTCACATCGACCGCCGGTTGAGTTAAAAGAGAATCGATTGCTTTTCCAACCTTGCTTTTTTGCCAAAGCTTGATTGGCGAATAATTGGCGAATCTGATCAAACATTTTGGTGTATGTAGCCACATTACTGCGAGGAGTTTTACCAATCGGAGCTTGATTGATATCTATTAGCATATTTAATTTTTCTGCTCCCAAAACTTGAGAAAAACTACCGGGAAATTCTTTGCCATTATGCAATCTCTTTCGCATATATCTTGCTAAAATCTCTTCTACTAATGAGCTTTTACCGGCGCCGGAAACACCAATAACTACATTTAAACAATTTAAAGCAAAATTAACATCAATTTTTTTAGATTATTATGTTCTGCCTCCATGATTTGTAGTTTATCGATTACTTTCCGATGCTTACTTAAATTTAATAAATTAGCCGGATTGCTAAAATTATTCCAAGTATGTCCCATTTGCTTTGAATTTAAAAAATCTTCAGTAGCTCCTTCATAAAGAACTCTTCCGCCATTTTCACCGGCTTCGGGGCCAATATCAATCAGATACTCGGAATTTCGAATGAAATCTTCATCGTGCTCCACCACAATGAGAGAATTGCCTTTCTCTTTCAAATTATATAGATTCTTTAACATTACCCGATTATGCGCAGGATGCAGACCTATGGAAGGTTCATCGAGTACATATAGAATATTGTGCAAATTCCCCATTGTTTGGATAGCTAAGCGA
>DAOWES010000075.1 GCA_030638385.1 Candidatus Cloacimonadota bacterium
AAGCTATATTTCCCAATTTGCCAAATCAGATCAATGTTATTTGCATAAAGGTCATCTAAGATGGGGAAAATGGCATTGTTTAAAGCCAAAGATCCTTGGCTACCACCAATCAAGAACAATTTGGTAGCATTTTCTCTAAAGCCATATTCGGTAATTGAGAGTTTTTTCTCAGGTTTAATGGTATTAATTGGATTGCCGGTGTATAACGTTTTTTCGGAAGGTAAGTATTTTGCTCCTCCGGCAGTACCCAAGAATATCTGTTTAGCATATTTGCTTAGAATTCTAGTCGTTAGGCCGGGATAGCTATTTTGCTCTTGCAGATAAAGAGGAATTGCCAGCTTATGTGCCGCATATCCCACCGGGCCACAAACAAAACCACCCGTACCAATCACAGCATCAGGGGCAAATTCGTTGATAATCTTTTTCGAATCATTAATGCTTTTGATTAGTTTAAAAGGAAAACGAAGATGAGCAAAAGTAAATTTACGATATAACTTTTGCACGCTTATTTGTTTGAATTCAAATCCGGCTTTAGTAGCGAGTTTTTGTTCCAAACTATCTGCATTCCCGATATATAAAATTTTGCAACCAAGCTCTTGAAGCTGCTTAGCAATGGAAAGAGCGGGGATGATATGTCCACCGGTTCCACCTGCTGCTACGATAATTTTTTTCATGCAACTCTCCTACGTTCAGCACTAATATTTAGAAGCAATCCAATTGTTATTGAATTTACTAAAAGAGATGTTCCGCCATAACTAATAAATGGTAAAGTTACTCCTGTGGAGGGTAGAGCAGACATGGCCACGCCCATATTTACCATTGCGTTAAAAAATATATTCATACCCAAACCGATTCCGGCAAATTTCAGGAAATGATCTTTCTCCTTTACCGAGTTTTGGAATGTTCGCCAAAATAAAAAGCAGTAGGCAGCAAAAATTAGAAATGAGCCCCATAATCCAAAATCTTCGCCAATGATAGAGAAGATATAATCGGTTTTTGCTTCCGGAAGAAAATAGTGTTTTGCCATTCCCCGATTTGGTCCACGCCCAAGAACATGTCCACTTGCCAAGGCAATCAAACTTTCACGTATTTGATATTCACTATCGCCTTTATAATCTCCGGCTTTATCCATCGCCTTATGAATGAGAGAATATTTATGAAAAATTTTCATTCGCACACTACGATATTGTGGGCCAAACTTGATAACGAAAAATCCCAAAAGTGAGACAATAACGATCATTAAAAAGATTGTTTTAAACCGGATTTTTGCCAGAACAAAAAGCCACATAATAGTTAAACCGGAAATGATAAGTGGTGTGAAGTGTTTTTCGCTGAGAATGAATCCAAAAAAAATAGCGATAATTATGAGCAAGAAATTGAAGTTTTTGAAGAAATTGATCGGATTTGAATCCTCACATTTATCTTTCTTCCTATCCAATGCATTGGCAGTAAAAAGAACTAATACAACTCTACTAAGTAAACTTGGTTGTATATTTATTCCCAAAATCTTAATACTACGCACAGAGCCGTTAACGTCAGCATTTTCAACAATTAAAGATTTTATAAGAACGGCAATTAATAATCCCAAAGTAATTAACAATAAGGGAAAAATTGCTTTTCTAATGAAATTGATAGTTACTACCTTAAATGAGAACCACATAAAGAATAATGAGAGAATTAACCAATGTAATTGATTTATGAAAAAGCTAAGATTAGTTCTTACAGAGTTGATATTTAGTTGCATGAATATGCCCACAAAAACTAGGAAGAGGTAGATTAATAAAATCCAGCTATCATAATTTACAATAATATTTTTTCTCTTTTTCATTTTTTCAATTCTCTTACAATTTCCTTAAAAGTGTCTCCTCGAACCTCAAAATTAGCAAACATATCATAGCTTGTGCAGGCTGGTGATAGTACAACATCCTCACCTGACTTTGCATCTTCAAAAGCTTTTACGATGGCAGCTTTGAATGAATCAAATTCTTCAAATTCACAAACACCGGAAAAGGCAGCGCGCATTTCTGCGATTGTTTCACCAATTAGATATATTTTTTTTGCGAATTTACTTAAGTATTTATTTAAAATTCGGTAGTCTTCACCCTTTCCTTTTCCGCCCATTATTATTCTAATCGGACGATCGAAAGATTGCAAAGCATACTTCACCGAATCTGTATTGGTAGCTTTGGAATCATTGATGAATTTAACGCCGGCGATAGTATCGACATATTCCAAGCGGTGGGGGAGAGAAACAAATGTTGCCAAACCTTTTCGAAGATCTTCGTTGGGAATATTAAAAGGTGAAACTGCCAAAAGAGCTGCCAGCGCATTGGCGATATTATGTGGCCCTTTGATCTTAATCTCATCAATATTAAACTTATGGTTGGCAAAAACAATCTCGTTATTTTGCACAAAGATATCTGCTTCATTATTAGTTGAAAACTGCTTTAAGTTTCCGTTTATTAAGGGGATGAATTTCTTTGTTGCTTCATCATCTGCATTTATAATTGCCAGTTCATTTTCAGATAGGTTTTGGAAAATATTAAATTTGGTTTTAGCATAATCATCAAAGCCGGCATATCTATTAAGATGATCCGGGGTGATATTTAATATTGCTGCAACATCCGGTTTGAATCTGTCGATGAGTTCCAATTGAAAGCTTGAAAGTTCAAGTACGATAAAATCAATTTCCGGTTTTTCTATTGGATAAGAAGTAAATGCTGTTCCGATATTTCCTGCCAAAACGCTGTTATAACCGGCCGTTATGAGTAGGTGATGAATTAAGCTAACAGTTGTGCTTTTCCCATTGGAACCGGTAATTGCAATTATTTTACTGTTGGGATGTTTTATACGGTATCCAAACTCAATTTCGGAAATTATTTCGATGTTTTGTTCTTTTGCTTTTCTTAAAATGGGAATATCGGGAATTCCCGGGCTTACGATTATGAGATCAGAATCTAGTACTTTATCGGTATGACCACCAAATTCACAATCGAAATCTTGGCGCAATTTCTCTGCATCAAGAATATCTTCTGCCACTTTATATTCGCTAAGATATGGCTTGTAGCCAAGTTCCTTTAATTTATATGCTGCCGCAATGCCACTTCTGGCCATTCCAATAACGGTGTATTTTTTCATAATTATCTCAACTTAATTGTTCCTAATGCCACAGCTACCAAAAGCGCCGCGATAATCCAAAATCTAACTACGATTTTTTCTTCTTTGATTCCCTTTAGTTCGAAATGATGGTGAATAGGGGCACAGAGAAATACTCTTTTTCCCTTTCCAAATTTTTTCTTTGTATATTTAAAATAATATCTCTGAATTATTACCGAAAATGCTTCTGCTACGAAAATACCTCCGGCGATAGCAAAGAACACTTCTTCTCGAAGCAAAATTGCCAAAACGGCTAAAATCCCACCTAAAGATAGTGAACCTGTGTCACCAAGGAAAATCTCTGCCGGCTTACTATTATACCACAAAAATCCCATGATTGTGCCGATGAGTGCACTGGTGAAAATGGTTAATTCCCCGGCATTTTGAATAAATTCTAAATTAAGGTAATTGGCAATATGGTAATGTCCTTTGAAATACGCCATTGCTCCCAATGCAAAGCCGGAAAAGGCGATAGTTCCACCAGCCAATCCATCCAATCCATCTGTTAGGTTCACAGCGTTTGAGGTTCCAACAATCATGAAGATAACGAAAGGAATGAAAACCCAACCAAGTTGAATAGCTGTATCTTTTAGAAATGGAAGATTGATCTTAGTTATTAGTTCTCGATCGGGAGAACCATAATAAAGAATAGCAGCTATGATAAGTCCAAGTGCGACTTGAGCCAGGAGTTTATATTTGGCGATCAAGCCTTTTTTGGCATGACGGAAGTTTTTGAGATAATCATCTAAAAATCCAACGCAACCCAGCCAAATAGTGGTGAGAAACATAATAAGAATGTGACTATTAGTCAGATTATTCCAAAGCAATGAAGCAATAAGTAAGCCTGATAAAACGATTAATCCACCCATGGTTGGCGTTCCCTGCTTTTGCTTATGCATGATGGGAACATCCTCGCCAATGGTTTCCACCGCTTGATGTTTCTTTAACAGTCTAATAAATTTGGGGCCTAAAAATAATGAAAATACTAAGGCTGTGATAAAAGCTGCAATTGCTCTAAATGTTACGTACTGAAATACATTAAAAATACTATATCCGAAAATTTCTTTATCTACTAATGGACTAAATAGATGATAAAACATTATTAACCTCTTTTTATTAATTCATCGATTATTTTTTCTAATTTTATACCGCGAGAAGCTTTCAATAATATTACCGAATCTTTGGGGAAATTCTGATGAATTCCGGATTCTATTAAGCTCTCAATTGTGCTGAAATGCTCATCAGCATTGAAATCGATTGAGTACTCGCCAACCGAGATGATTTTCTCACAATTTGTCTCTTTCAAAATATTCCAAATATCTTTATGAAGTTTTTCTGTCAATATACCTAACTCCAACATATCTCCTAAAATCGCATAATGTGGCTTGCTAGTTTCCAGGCCATTCCAAAACTTTATGGCTGCTTTCATCGATGTAGGATTGGCATTGTAGCAATCGGAGATGATGGTTAATTCATTTTGTTTGATAATCTCAACCCGATTTGAAGTATTCAATTTCATCAGTAAGCCCTGATATATATCGTAAGAACTAAATTTAAGCTCTTGGGCAATGGTGGCTGCAATAGCTGCGTTGATAGTGTTTTCACAAAATGGGGATTCTATTTTGTAGGGAATATTGTTTAGCTTAAAACTGGAAGATGAATCATCATGAAATTTTTCGGTGATGCGATAATCGCAATCTGCTTTCTCTCCGAAAGTAATACCACTGATTTTTTCAAATCTCATGTCATCTCCCGGAAAAATTCTCGTTTCGTTTTTACCTCGGAAAATAGTTGTTTTCTCTTTAAATACACCGCCTTCATCAATAAAAAATTCCAGATGAGAAGGCCCAACAGACGTAATGACATTGATATCTGCTTGGCAAATGTCGGAAAGATCTTTGATCTCGCCAAAATGATTTGAACCAAGTTCGAAAATTGCAAAGTAGTCATCTGTTTTTAATTTGAAAATTGTTTTGGGTAATCCGATTAAATTGTTTTCATTAGCAAAAGTTTTTAAAGTTGGATGCTTTTGACTGAGAATGTTATAAAGATATTCTTTAGTGATTGTTTTTCCATAACTTCCGGTAATGGCAACAGATTTGATGGCAAATAATTTTTTATAGATAGCTGCAAGTTTGCCATATGCTTTGGTGGTATCTTCCACTTTTATGATTCTATCGGATTCATAATCTTCTTCGTTGGAAACTATTGCGATACAATTTTCTTGCTTGAACGAACTTTTTACAAAGTGATGACCATTAAATTTATCTCCATTTAAAGCAAAGAAAATGGAGTTTGGTTTAATGGTTCTGGTGTCAGTGGAAATATATTCAAAAAGCAGATTCTCAAAATTTACTTTTTGTTCAAAAATTATTTCAAGCATTAAGGCATCAATCGGCACAGCCAAGCCTTCTTTGTTATTTTCACAATATGCTTCGGCAATTTCAATATCATTAAAATAGTGTTTTGTGCCATTGATTTCTTGGTATGTTTCATGACCTTTGCCGGCAATAAGAACTATGTCTTGCGGATGAGCCAATGAAATGGCCGTTTTAATGGCTGCTTTTCTATCTTTAATAATCCAGAAATCATCACAATCTTCTTTTTGTGAGATAATATCACGAATGATATCAGCCGGATTTTCGCTTCGAGGATTATCGGTAGTGATGATATTTAAATCGGCTTGACTAGCTGCTTCAAGCATAAGAGGGCGTTTACTCTTATCTCTATCTCCACCTGCTCCGAAAACACAAATAATTCTGCCTTGGCAGATTTTTTTTAGTGCACCCAAAACATTTTCCAGAGCATCCGGAGAATGAGCATAATCTACATATACTCCCACGTCTTGTTTCGAATTTGCTCTTTCCAATCTTCCCGGCACAATCTGCAAATCTAGAACTGTCTTGATCATTTCATCATTTTCAATTTCGGGTAATAATTGCTGGATGAGCGAAATGGTAGCGGTGAGATTAAATAAATTATATTTTCCAATTAAAGAGGTCTGAAAGTGATGATGTTGATTATTTTGGGAAAGAGTAAATTTACTTCCTTTAATATTGGACGTGATGTTGTCTATAATCAGATCTCCGGTATCAAAAGAGATGCCGATTTTTTTATGATGTTCTTTTTGGTATAATAATTTTCCATATTCATCATCAACGTTAATTACGGCCAAACCGTTATTCTGCTTTACCAAATCAAATAATTTGAATTTTGTATTAGCATACTCATCGATAGTGTTATGAAAATCCAAATGATCTTGGGTTAAATTTGTGAATACTCCGGCGTCAAATTCCAAGCTGGCAATTCTATTTAGTGCAATTGCATGAGAGGATACTTCCATCACCACATATTCGATCTCTGCTTCAATCATTTTAATGAAAATTTCATTTAATTCAATGATGTCCGGAGTTGTTCTTTCGGTGGGGAATAACTTGTCATTTATCTTATAACCGAGTGTTCCGATAAGGCCAACTTTATAACCGAATTTTTGGAGGGCTTGATAGAAAAGGTCAGCTGTGGTTGTTTTGCCATTGGTTCCGGTTATACCAATTAATTTAAATTTCGAAGTGGGGTTATGATAATATTGTTTGCACAATAAAGTAGCAGCAAGGCGGGTATTATTCACAATGATTTGAGGGATCTCCAAATCTAATAAACGTTGAGTTATCAAAAGTGAAGCACCTTTTTCAACTGCATTTTTGGCAAATTTGTGGCCATCAATTTCAAAACCTTCGATACAGATGAAAATGTCGTTTGGTTCAAGGTGGCGCGAATCAGTAACCGGTTTTTGAGCATTTGTGAAATTCTCTAGTTTTTGCTCGATAATTATTTTTTCTAATATATCTAATATCTCAATTTTATTCATTTTGCACTTATCCTACATTTTTCTCCAAATTTTATTTGAGTACCCGCGGCTATTGATTGGGATGCGATGGTTCCATTTCCGGAAACAATCAGCTTAATACCGCGCTTATTTGTTTCTACCATGGCCATGCGTAAAGTTTTTCCAATAATATTAGGCATCTGATAGTCTAGAGCTTGGTTGGATTTTTCCTCACTTTTATTTTCTCCAAGCACAATCATCAGATTCTCGTTTTTATCATACAATATTCCGGGTTTGGGAAATTGGTTGATAACAATGTCTCCATTTAAATCACCATGATATTTCCTTAATATTTTCTTTTTCGTTAATAATTTTTCTACTTCCGGCTTACTCTTTCCCAATAAATTGGGAGCAGAAATAAATTCTGTTTCATCTTCAATAATATCAATGAGAATATCGCTCTCCGGCAATCTGATAATTTGTTTAGCTATATTACTAAATGTCGGGGCTGCCGAGTTTGAACCATAATAACTGTAAGATTTAAAATCTGCTTCATCATATACAATCGTCATCACATATTTTGGGTTTTTTACCGGGAAAAAACCAGTAAAAACCGAAATATATTTCTCTTTGGAATAACCGGATTCACCCAGAACTTTTTTCTCGGCTGTTCCTGTTTTGCCTGCGATATCAACAAAGCTAAGTTTGCTGTTACGAGCAGTTCCATAATCAACCACACTTTTTAAAAACACTTTAAGTGTGTCCAAAGATTTTTTATCTGAGATAGTGCGAAGTCTTTGTGGTTGAGATTCCATGACTACTTTGCCTTGGGGATTTCGAATCTCTTTTAGAATGTAGGGGCGCATTACATTTCCACCATTTGCCATAGTACAGTAGGCATTTGTGAGTTGCAAAGCTGTAACTGATATCTCCTGCCCAAATGAGATGGAATGTAGGGAATAGCCTTGCCAATCTTTTAGTTTGCGTAAAATACCGGAAGCTTCGTTGCTAATGTTATTACTGCTTTCTTGTCCAAATCCCATAGCAATCATTCTTTCATAAAGTTTTTTACTGCCAATTTTTTCCACAGCTTTACTAATGCCCACATTGCTTGAATGAGCTATAACATCTTTTAATGTTAAAGCTTTGAATTTGTGATCATCTTTAATTTTTCTGGTTTTGTTGGAATATTTAATGATATAATCTTTAGTGGTAATCAATTCATCAGGTGCAAAAACATTCTCTTCCAAAGCTAGGAGGGCAGTGATTGGTTTCATTACAGAGCCTGGTTCAAACATGAAGGATACCGCCATATTGGAGAAACCGCGAAGGCTTTTAAGGGCGTAATTTTTATCTTCTGCAGAGATTCCTGAGATAGCGATAATTTCGGCTGTTTCGGGATTCATGATAATTCCGATAGCATTTTTTGCTTTATATTTTTTTAGGCCGGAGCGGAGATTCTCTTCCAATATCTCCTGTATTTCCATATCCATTGTAAGGATGATTGAGTTTCCATCAACCGCGGGTTTTTCTTTTAGATTTACGATTGGAATGCGTTTGTTTTTGGCATCATAAATTGATTGTTTCCAGCCGTAAGAACCGGTTAGTTCTTCATTGAAAGATTTTTCTAAACCGCATTTACCCTCTAATATAGAAAGCGATTTTTGGGAAATACCATTTATATCTTTTTTGGGAAGGCCGGTCATCCCAAGCAGCCTGGCTGCCAGATTACCTTTGGGGTATGTTCGATCTATCTGGCTGAATGTTGAAGTTAAGCCGGGGATATGTAAGCGTTTAAATTCGCTCTTAAGCTTCATTAAATCGCGCTCGGGGATTTTATTGTCGATATAGATCGATGAAGATTTGCTGTTTAATCTTCTTTTAATTTCTCTTCTTCTTATTGTTGTATTATTGGAAATTATTACCGAGATAGAATCGATAACTGCATCGTAATTTTTATTGTTTCTTTTTGAGTAGTTTCTAACATTATTCAAGTCGATATCTACTTGGTAATGAACAATTGAGCCTACTAAAAGTTCATTGTCTCGGGTAAGGATATGTCCACGATTGGGATATAAAATTTTTTTGGAAGGGTTTTGCCGTAAAGCGATTTGATCTTGGAGATTATGTGGGTCTGCTACTTGCACTACAAAGAGGTGAAATGCCCAAAGCAGAATGAAGCCAATTGTTGAAATTAGAAATAACTTGTAACGATTATTCATGGTGAAAAATGCCCATCTAAGAAGATGAGTTTCCCTTTTAATTATTTAATGCTTCAGCAGTTGGTACGATAAAATCTATCAATCGATATGATCTCTTATCTCTATCTTCATAAATTGTACGAGGAGGAGTAGATGAATAGATCATTCCCAATTTTTCATAAGCTAGTTTTTGGATTCTATCACGTGAAATTAGCTTACTGTTAATTGATAGTAAATCTTGATTTAATTCTTGTTTTGAATGTAATATTTTTTCCAACTGATCAATTTTTTGCGAATATTTAATGATATTGTGCTTATTTAAAAAATTAAAAAAAACTGAACTAATTAAAATTACAAAAATAATCAAGATTTTAGATTTCATAATTTCCTGTTCCTTTTGCTATTCTAAGTTTCGCACTTCTGGCACGGTTGTTTTTTTCAATTTCTTCTTCTGACGGAATAATTGGTTTTCTGGTTAATATCTTTAATCTAGATTTTTTATTGCAGACACATATTGGTAACTTAGGTGGGCAGATACAATCTTTTTCTTCAAATTTAAATAATTTTTTCACAATTCGATCTTCTAAGCTGTGGTATGATATTACTGCAATTCTTCCTTCAGGATTTAATATTTTCACAGCATCTTCTAGAGCACATTTTAATACTTCGATTTCTCCATTGATAAATATCCTGATTGCTTGAAATATTCTTGCTTTAATTTTTAACTTTTTCGGACCTACTGTGCATCTATCCAAAAATTCGGAAAGCTCTAAAGTAGTGGAAAATGGCTTTTCCTCTCTGGCTTCAACGATAGCTTTGGCAATGCGTGAGGCTTGCTTTTCCTCTCCATAATCTCTGAAAATGTTTCTTAATTCTTCATAAGGGAAATGGTTGATTAGCTCTTTGGCTGTTAGCTCTCGCGTTTGATCCATTCTCATGTCCAAATCTCCGTCTAAGCTAAAGCTAAAACCTCGAGAATCAACATTTATTTGATGTGATGAAACGCCCAGATCAAATAATATCCCATCAATTTTTTTAATGCGATGCAGAGATAATTGAGTACGTAAGTTGGCAAAATTGTCATTAATAATAAATAACTTTCCGGCATATTTTTTTGCCAATTCTTCATTATGAATTAAAGCGTCAGGGTCTTGGTCAAAGGCAAATAACGTGATCTCTTTACCGGATTCCAAAATTGCAGTTGTATGACCACCGCCACCTAGGGTAGCATCTACATACACTCCACCATCTTTAATGTTAAGTGCTTCAACCGACTCTTTTAATAAAACAGGTATGTGATAAGTTTCCATTATTGATAATCCAATGAGTTAAATGTTTTCATATGTTCTTCCATCCTAAGCTTTCTAAATTCCTTATACCGTTCAGGGTTCCAAACGCTAATGAAATTTCCTTCACCTTTTATGATTACTTTTTCGTTAATATTTGCGATTTCTATGAGTTCATCACTTATCTTTATCCGGCCGTTTGCTTCCATCTTTTGTTCAGAAGAGGCAAATGTACGCAAGTTTAAGAGAAGCTTTTTATCTCGTTCAGTTCCATTTTTCAAATCTTCAATCTTCTGTTTCCAATTGTCTAAAGGATAAATAGCAATATTGGCTTCTGGCCCAATACTAACTACTACAGCTTGTTTGGCAGTAGGAGCGAATTTTTTCTTAAATGTAGCAGGAATAGTCACCCATTTCTGTTTATTAACAGAATTTAGAAATGTGCCTAGAAATTCTCCTGACATTTTTCGACTCCTTTTTTTACTTTGAGGACGTTTGAGTTAAGTGTGAGCTCACATGAGTAAGATTTGGAAAAAAATGAGAAAGGTCAAGTATTATTTGTTTATCTTTGAGAGTTTTATGTGATCTTAATAATTAAAGTTAAGTTAAATTCACTAATAACGGTGGTTTGAATAAATGGATGTTTTTTTAAGATTTTTTATTTTAACATTAATTAGCTCTAATATATGAAGATAATTATAATTATAAAATATGAATTATAATTTAGTAGGCAATTGTAAAAAAAACAAGATGAATGATATTTCAAAAAAACTCTTGCACTCTATAATCAAATTCATAATTTTTGAATATCAAAAGAAAATATCGGAGTCGATATGGAAAAAAAGAAAATTCTGATAGTTGAAGATGAGAGAATTATTGCTGAAGATATAAATAGGATACTAAGGCGATATGGCTATTCTGTAGTTGGTATTGCATCGTCAGGAGAACAGGCAATAGCTTCTGCCAAGAAATTAAAACCAGATATTATTCTTATGGATATTGTATTGTCCGGAAGTATCAGTGGAATTGATGCTGCTCAGAAAATAAATGAAGAACGGCTTATTCCCATAATTTATATTACCTCATATATGGATATTAATAATCTCCAAAGTGTGAAAGATACAGAAACTTTTGCATACATAATGAAACCTTTTAGTGAAAGGGAGCTTTTTGTTGCCATTGAATTAGCTGAATATAAATTTCGGATGGAATCTATTCTGATAGATACTAAAGATAAGATAGAGAAGCTTTATGCTGTAGCTAGTAAATTAACTTCACTTACAACTGAAGACCAAATACTTGATATTGTTATTCAAAGTGCATATTCTATCTTGGGAATGCATAAATCCATTATTGTAAGAAAAGATGATGATAGATGTGAGATAATAAAGAGTAAATACGATTTTTATGAAGTTGGGGAAAGTATTTCAATCTCAAAGAGCGATTGTGATGAAATACATGTTTTTTCGGACAAAGAAAACTTGCCTGTTAGTTTATCCGCTGATGAAGATAATAGTATGATTATCATGGGTTTTGCTGCATTTGGTTTGTTTGTCGCTTTTTCGGAGAATTCGGAAGAATTTACCGCTAATGATATTAATCTTTTAGGTTTGTTGCTTGGACATGCAACTGAAGATCTGAAAAGAATTTTATTACAAGATGAACTTCGTGAGCACGCTGTAAGAGATTCTATGACGGGTTGCTATAATAGATTTTATCTATTTACAGCTTTAGAGAGAGAAATTATCAAATCTCACAGGGAAAAAAACTCTATCGCATTTATTATGATAGACGTGAATGGATTAAAAAAAATTAATGATAACTATGGGCACCATGCTGGCGATAAGCTTCTTGTTGCAGTTGCGAAAATTTTGCAAGCAGCATCTCGAGAAAGTGATGTTGTGGTAAGATATGGCGGAGATGAATTTTTGCTAATGATGCCTAATATAATGGAAGAAGCAGAAATTGTTGAGAAAAGAATAATTAACAAAAAAAACGAATGGAATAATAATAATCCCGATTCACTGTTTAAGGTCTGTTTTGCTATGGGATCTGCATATTGGAAAAGTGATGAAAATAGAAGTATAGAAGATATTTTGACTATAGCAGATAAGAAAATGTATGAACATAAAAAAATAATCAAAAGTAAAAATTAGGGATAGTGAACAGCTTTTTCTAAGGAGATTTTAGTTGAGTAAAACTCGAATATTGATAGTCGAAGATGAAATGATTATTGCTGAAGATATTAAACGTACTCTTTGGCTCTTGGGATATGAAGTAGTTGATATGGTTTCAAGTGGTAAGAAAGCAATTGAAATCGCAAAAGCAAAGAAGCCAGATCTGATTTTGATGGATATTATGTTAGAGGGTGACCTCACTGGTCTTGAAGCTGCAAAAATTATTAATATAGAATATAAAATTCCCATCGTTTTTTTAACTGTTTATGCTAATTACAATATTCTTCGAGAAGCTGCAGAATCAAACCCATTTGGTTATTTATTAAAGCCTTTTGAAGATAGAGCACTTCATGCTACCATTAAAATGGCATTGTATAAATTTAATATGGAAAATGAATTGCGTCATAGTAAAGAGTTTTTGTGGAATGTGATTGATGCAGTTCCGGACTATATTTTTGTAAAAGATAGTAATCAAAAGTATATACTTGTAAATAAAGCTATGTCACGATTTTTTGGAACTTCTCCAGACAAAATGATTGGGAAGACTGATGAAGAATTGATGAAAGGTAGGTTTGGAAATATCGATTCCAGTAAAGCTGTTTTTGAAACAAATGATGTGCTTGAATCAAAAGTTACTTCTTTTAATGCTGAGCAATATTTGCAATTAGTTGATGGCTCGGAGAAATGGGTTCAAACTACCAGGCTTCCCCTCAAGGAAAGTGACAATTCTCAATCGATGTTAGGAGTATCCGTAGATATTACTCATCGAAGAAGTATTGAAATTGAACTTCAGAAAAGCTATGATAAAATGAAACGGATTTTGGAACAAACTGTACATGGTTTCGTTTTGGCTGTGGAAATTAGAGATCCCTACACTGCCGGACATCAAAAAAGAGTGGCAATGTTGGCGGAAAGAATTGGGATAGAAATGGGGTTTTCCGGAGATCGCTTGGACGGTTTGAGGATTGCTTCTATTATTCATGATATTGGGAAGATTTATGTACCGGCAGAAATTTTAAATCGCCCCGGAAAAATTTCCGATGTTGAATTTAATCTGATAAAATTGCACCCTCAAAATGGTTATGATATTCTAAAATCAATAGAATTTCCCTGGCCTATTGCAGAAATTGTCTACCAGCATCACGAAAGGATGGATGGTACTGGCTATCCTAGAAATCTCAGTGGTGATGAAATAATATTGGAAGCTCAAATATTGTCAGTGGCAGATATTGTGGAAGCGATGATGTCGCATCGTCCATATCGTCCTTCTTTAGGGATTGATATGGCTTTAGGAGAAGTGATAAGTAAGCGTGGAATACGTTATTTAAAAGAAGTGGTAGATATTTGTGAAAAACTGTTTAGGAAAGATGGCTTTACATTTAATTAAGCAAAAACTATTAAATTTATCATATTTTATTACATTCAAATTAAATTAAAAATTTAACAAATGGTGTGCGTTTATTCACTTGTTTAATTAGTGGTCAAAAACAGTACTTAGGAATCTGTATAAAAACTTGACACTAAATGGTTAATAAAAACTATAGCAAAAAAAAAATTATGGAGAATAGTATGGTTGTAAAAGGTTTATATTATACAGAAACACACGAGTGGATTAAAGTAGAAGGTGATGACGCATTTTATGGAATTACAGATCATGCACAGCATGAACTTGGAGATATCGTTTATGTTGAACTTCCTGAAGAAGACGAGGAATTGGAAGCTGGAGACGCATTTGGTTCTATCGAAGCAGTAAAAGCTGTTGAAGATTTAATTTCACCTGTAACTGGCGTGGTTATCGAAGTTAATGAAGATTTGGAAGATGCTCCTGAAACTATCAACAAATCTGCTTTCGAAGATGGTTGGATTATCAAAATAAAACTTACTAATAAAAGTGAATTGAAAAATCTCCTTAGCGCTGACGAGTATAAAAAATTAATCGAAGAATAATTTTGTGATTTCTTTGGATAAAAATAAATTTCTGATAATTTTAATAGCACCTTCCGGTGGAGGAAAAACAACTATCCGGCAAGCTGTTTTAGCTAGAGAAGATGATGTAGAATATTCTGTATCATTTACTACAAGAAAACCTCGTGAAGGCGAAGTAGATGGCGTTGACTATTGCTTTATCTCTTTGGAAGAATTTACTGAGAGAATCGAACAAGGAGATTTCTTAGAGCATGCGAATGTGCATGGAAATCTATATGGAACTTCTCACAGTTTTATTAAAAACAAAATGAATGCAGGCAAACATGTTTTGCTTGATATTGATGTTCAAGGAGCAAAACAGATTTTGGGAAAAGGTGTTAATGCCGTTACCATATTCATTTTGCCTCCATCCGAAAGCATCTTGAAAAAAAGATTGAATAGACGTGGTACAGATACGAAAGAAGTTATCGAGCATCGATTAAAAAATGCTGCTAGCGAAATTGACCAAATTAGACATTTTGATTATTTGGTAATTAATGATAAGGTAGAAGATGCTATAAAAGATGTAATTTGTATAATTAGAAGTGAAGAAAAAAAAATAGAAAGATTAGAGAATATTAAAGATATATTTTACGGAGGTTAAATGCTAAATCATAAAATCGAAAAATTCTTGGAAGATAATAATTTTACTTATCTATATTTGCTGTTGGCAAACTTAGAGGCAGAAAGGTTAAGTAATCTTCCTTATTCTGTTAAGAAAAATTTCAAAGACATACTTACCAATTTGGCTCTTGAACATATTGCAGCCAACGAAATTCCCGATTATATCGTGGAAGAATTGGAATTGTTGGAAGACGAAACAGTTTAGTCAGAAGCAGGAAAATTTTGCATAACAGGCAAGCAAAGCAATATCTTGAGTTCCTGAAGCTTTCAGGAATTCAAGATATTTATGTTTTAAATGACAAACAAAGCTCGAAAGACTCGAAAGATTTAGACTTTTTAGCGGGGAAATATGCTGATTGCGTTAAGTGCTCTTTGCATAAAAATAGAATTAAACTTGTATATGGAGAAGGTAATAACAATGCCGAGCTCATGATAATAAGTGAAGGGCCGGGTCAGGAAGAAAATCTTAGTGGAAAACCTTTTGTTGGTGCTGCCGGAAATCTTCTTACCAAAATGCTAAAT
>DAOWES010000101.1 GCA_030638385.1 Candidatus Cloacimonadota bacterium
AAACCAAAGGTTTGAATTCGTAAGATTCAGGCCGGAATGGACAATCTCCAGCCGCAGACGCAGTGTTATGCACTTTTAATTCTTTTGACAAACAGCAACCAGATCATTGTGATTGTCAAAAGATTCTCCGTTTATTGAGATGTGTAAAAATCAGAAGTGTATCCCTAAGCCCAATCCTGTCAATGTATGGTCGAAGTTAATTTTTTGTTTTTCAAAAGAAGGTTCATCTTGGGGTTCAGCCCCATAAAATGGACCTACTTCCATTTTCCCAACTTTTCTTAATTGGAAATTGAATTCAAAAAAGAATCGAGTATACAGAGGAAGTTTTGCGCTGATACCAGCGGTAAAACCGATTTTATTTTCTTTAAAACTATCTGTCTCATCCGAGTTATCCTCACTAGTTTTCCAAAGTTCATTTGAAAGCCAGGCCGGACCTATTCCAATATCAAGAAAATTATTTAAATTATATATTAGCATTGCTGAAATGCAATAAGAAGATGATTCAATGTCTAAACGTTTCGCATCTTTATCATATCCATAAATTTCACCATGATATGTTTTACTTGATGAAATTCCAAAATAGAATGATTTTTTTAAACGTCGCTTTATACTGAATTTCCATGATACTCCCCTATCATATTTTGCAGGAAAACTTGATGAAGGTAAAAATAATGAAATGGGTTTATCATTGAATCCTGCATCAATAATTGCTTTTTCCATATTATCTTGAACATCAGAATTACTTCCCGCAATAAAAACAGAAATTGACCAATTTCTTTTCTTGTTTTCCGATATCTTCTTCGGTTCAGAAGCTGATGATAAAAACGAATAAATGCAAAGTATAACAATTAATATTATTCTCTTCAAAAAAATCTCCTTATAAAAAACCTTAATTATTCTTCTTACGATTTATTTATGAGCATGTCTTCTTTTGTGCCTAATGTCTTGTAGCTGCTGCGGTACCTGAAAACTCAACAAAAAGCAAACCGACAAAGGCTTGAATCGGTACGATTCAAGCCAAAATAAACAAGCCAAACACAACCGCAGATGCACCTGTTAGGCACATTTTATTTGTTTATTGTTACAATTATTTCTTCTGCCATTTCTTGAAATCCCAAACTTTTAGCAAGTTTTATAGATGCCAAATTTGATTGATCAACCAAATAAATTGGTAAAATATTATTATTGAAACACCATTTTACTGATTCAGTAACTACTGCTTTCCCATAACCTTTTTTCCGAAACTTGGGTAAAGTTACAACTACTAAATTTGCTCCACCATTATCTATATCAGAAATAAAAGAATAAGCCGCAATTTCATTTTGCTCAATATAAACAAAATATCGACCTTCTTCGATATATTTTCTCTTTTGAATCCATTTTTTCTCAAGATAATTAGAACTTCTTTCTCCAAAAAGTTTTAAGTAAATATCTTTATTGTTATTGTTTAATACTTGCACATTTTCAGAATAAAATTCATTAAAAATTTGCGAAGACTCTAATGTTAAACGGTACATTTTATTAATTCTGTATTCATCAATAAAATTACTAAAAGTATCATCGATTAAAAAAAGATGCTCTTTTAGGTGAATATCAATGTTTGGAATATTGAATTCATCCTTAAAGAGGGTAACAAATTCTGGAGCAATTGAATAGTAAAAGTTGTTATTAAATTTACTCATTATTAACAGCTGTTTAAATACATTACAGAAAGTATCGCTTCTTCTTTTGCATGTTACAATTTTATTTTTATTCTTTTTTATTCCTAAATAATTCAAACAATATACTTCAAAAGTCAAATTAACTCCTCACTGGATGTGCCTAACGTCTGGCAGCTGCCACGTTCTTTCATTTTCTCTTCTTGCTTGGCTGTGGAGCTGTTTGTTAGCAGCATCCTTTTCTATTTCAATAATAAGCACTTATTAGTTGCTTTTATTTCTCCATCAATACTTAGCTGAAACAAATAAACTCCTGAACTTACGGTTTTGCCATATTCATCATCACCATTCCAGATTACTGAATGATTCCCTTTTTGATAATGGTTATTTGCAACTACCTTTACTTGCTGCCCTTTTATATTATAAATTGTAAGTTCAACTTCAGAATCATTTTGGATTGAGAATTCAATTGTGGTTGATGGATTGAATGGATTTGGATGATTATTTATATAAGTCTCATTTTTGGGAATTTCCATTCCTACAGAAACTGGATTACTTAATTTCGCAACAAAAATATCA
>DAOWES010000076.1 GCA_030638385.1 Candidatus Cloacimonadota bacterium
ATCCACATAGCGAGCTTTCTTGCGGATAGTGACGGTGAAATTGCCGACGTAGCCATCTACGTTCTCAACTTCACTCCACGTAAGCAAGTTGATGTTGGGATGGTTACCTACCTCGCTCATTCTTGGGGTGAGGATACATGCCGCACAATCCAGTGTAGGAAAGGTCTTATCAAACTGGGCCATGTGGCCGCCAATGGAAGGCTCCCTTTCTACTAGGTAAACAGGATGCCCCGTATTTGCAATTTCTAAAGCTGCCTCATAACTTTGCTTTGCTTTACTAAATTCTCCCAGATTTTTGTAGGCGTTTCCCAGATTGTTAAAGGCTGTACTTTTCCCTTTTTTATCACCGATTCCTTCAGCAATCTTTAAAGCTTTCTCAGAATATTCAATCGCCATACCATAATCTCCACTATTTTTATAGAAAACTGCAAGGTAGCCAAAGCATGCCCCTTCTCTTTCTTTATCCCCAATTTCTTTAGCAATTGATAGAGCTTGCTCAAAATATTCTTTTGCTTTACCTTTTTCCCCAATTCTAAAGTTGACATTTCCTAGATTTCCAAGAGATATCGCTTCTCCTTGTTTATTTCTAATTTCCTTATCAATCTTTAAAGCCTGTTCAAAATATTCTTTTGCTATAATATATTCCCCGGTATTTAAGTATACATTTCCAATATTAACAAGCCTGGCACCTTCTCCTCGTTTATCTCCAATTTCTCTGTCAATCTTAAGAGCTTCTTCTGAATATTTAATAGCATTAGCATAATCTCCTATATTCTTGTATATAATCCCCAGATTACCAAGCCATGTCCCTGCTTTTTGGTTATGCCCATTTGCCCTAATAACCTTCAGAGCCTGTTCATAATAATCTATTGCTTCAATATAATCCCCTTTTTTTAGATAGGCATTACCAAGACTGCCAAGCCAGCTTCCTTCACGTTTTTTATCCCCAATTTTTCTAGCTAATTCAAGAGCTTGTTCAGCATATTCAATTGCTTTACAATATCTTCCTTTATTCATATACGCATTCCCAAGATTTCCTAAGCAAACCTGTTCTTGAGTTTTATCGTCTATATCTTTGGTGCATTTAAGTGCCTGCAAATAATATTCTATTGCAGCATCAAGTTCTCCCATCAGTATGTAAATATGAGCAGGAATACTAAACCTGATTGATTCTCTGTATTCCATTATAGCCGATCTATGCCATTGTGTTACATATTCAATCCAATTGGTTTGGCTTGTCTTTAGCTCATAGGGTTCAATATTGTTAATTGTGGCTTCCCATAAGTCTTTTATGAATTGATCTGTGTCATAAAAAATTCTCCAGCTGTCCTTAAATTCCTTAAATGGATTTTTATCATTTTGCTCTTGTATATTTTCAACCTTTGGAGTATCATTTATATTATTTGGATGTTGTAAGTAATATACTCTCTTATGATTTTCTTTTATTGCCTTTATCTGTGGAGATATATCAAACACATCCGATGAACTATAGCCCAATATGAGCACATTGATATTTTCCCCTTTAGAAAATATCTCTCTAATGATAGCCTCTCTTGGTTTTGATAAAACTTGATTTGCAACTTGTTTAAGAGTCATTGCCATTGATTCTTTGTCATCTACACTTCCGTGAATCTTTATGATACGAATGCGGCTATCAGACCAATTGATTTTTTCAAATGATTGCTCATTACTTATGACATCATAATCAATTCCTTCTTTCAATATTTTAGGCTTCATGCCTAAAGCCTTTTCTATTAGTTTATCAAAATTAGTTGTTACTACTGTCTTTACTTTACCTGTTTTAATAAGTTTCGCAATCAATAGTTGGTTGGTGTTTGGCACACCCAGTTCATAAATACTTAATATTTCATTTACCTCACAACTTAGCTTCAGGTTTTGTATAAATAGTTCAAATGGAATTTTTGGGTTGTTGTTGCTATCCAAAATACGTTCTTTGTCTTTTTGGGGGAGATTTAATTTATTTAAGATACTTGGTACAAGTTGATTTACAACAGGTAATCCTGAATTCCGTGAGATTCCTGCTCCGCAGAATATTACTGTTTCACCAGAATTAACAGCTTGAGTTATTTCATTAATTTTTATTCTGACTTCACTAGAGACGTTGTGCGTTGAATATTTCATACTATATTTTTCTTTTATCATTTTACTATTCCCTCCAATCATGCTTTTCAAAAATTCATTTTTAATTTTTAGGTCAAGAACTTATACTCTCTGCTATTATAATAGGTATAACAAAAGCGATAATCGCCACTCTCGCTTTTTATTTATTTAATTACCGTCATCTTTTTAGAGCCAACAAATTTGTTATCTATCTTCAACTGATAAATATATACTCCGGAAGCTACCGGTTCACCATTACGATCTTTTCCATCCCAAATGATAGAATAATATTTTATCTCTTCATCCATTATCCGCTTCCCCTCAAAATGAGCATTTTCAATTTTTAATTCGCGGATACGCTGCCCTTTCACATTATATATCTCAATCTTAGTTTGTTCATTTTGTTGCTTTTGCACGATGCTAAACTTTATTGTTGTACCTATAGAACGACCGGCTCCGGCAACTGCCGGATTGAAAGGATTCGGATAATTACCAATTAATTGATCCGAAAAAATAATGTCATTTTCGCTACTGATAAATTCTACCGGAACTTTATGATGTTGAGTGATAATGTTATTCCCGGATATATAAAGATCTAAAGTGGTTGCTTCATCAAAAGTTGAATTTAGAACGATTGCAGCAATTCCGTTAGCATCGCTTATCGTTTTGGTAATGAACTTGTTGTTATGCAAAATAGTAGCTGTGATGCCTGGAACGGGATTATCATTTTGGCTGATATAAAGTTCAAGACTTGTCGTATTAAAGCTAATTGTTTGAACACTTTCCATACTTACTGCCCGCGGTTCCGAGCTCCAGATAGAAAGCGTGGGATCGCCAATAACATTGGCAGTATAAAAGCACCAACGCATAGCACCATCTTCATATTGGTTATCTATTGTAACCCAAGGAGCACTATCTATTTTGGAAGATAAATGAGCTGTCCCGATATTTAGAACATTATCTCTATAAATCGCATCAAGAAATTCACGATGAAGATGTTGGGAAGGCCCTTCCGTTTGACCCTCGTTAAACCAACCGAAACGACTATTAAAAATACCGGCTACCATAAAATTATCAATATTCAACATTCGCTCTGCAATACAATCATCTTCATCAAATGCACCACAAATGCAACCGTGAGTATAAACTAAGCTAAAGTTATGATCTGCTCCATTTACTAAATTGAAATTCTCGTTTGTGATGTCATGATTTTCCAATCTCATATTATAAAATGTATTTGAATGTCCGCTGTGATGAATGAAAGAGTGTCCCCTATTTATCTCAGCAATCAAATCTTGCGAGTTCCATGCGCCCAGTTCTCGATCATATATTTTGGTGAAATTATAATCTTCCGGAATTCCCCAAGTTTCATAGCCATTGTCATCATTATAGCCAATTAACTGATCCAAATAATCTCCACCCCACGTAAGCGGATCATCCCAAAGCTTTTCTCCCACCAGCAACGGATCTTCCAGCTCACCTAAAACAGGAGAGTCTTGATAGTTGATAATTTTGTTGATGATATTTTCCAACTCTTCAGAAGTGCTAAATGGTATACGACCAACCGCAATTTCAGGTAAAAGATCATCCTCGCCCGGCTCTCCCCAATTTTCATCATTATCATCGTTCCAAGTTCCATCTAAGGCTGAATAGTAAATATCTGCCGGAATGTTATTTGATTCATAGCCATCGCCTGACTTCACAGAACAATAAAATCCTCGATAATTAACTTCATCGGCATCACCGGCCAATAATACAAAACTAATACCATTTTCTTGATATTGTTCGATAATGGCATTTCGCATTTTTTCCTGCAAATCAGATCCGGCAAAATTATCGTTAATATTTTGAGTAGTGAATATATTTGAACGTAAACCACGAGTTAGATAAAAATCCGTAAGAAGCTTAAAATTTGTGGCAAAAGCATCATCGGTAATAACCATAACTTCATAAATTTCATTACGCAAATCTAAAGCTGAATATGAATTTAACATCCGGGGATTATCTACCAGCTTCTTTAGTTGTTTATTAACTTTAGCATCCGAACGCAATAATGATTTCGCTTTGATAGCTTTTTGTTCTGAGGCTGTGGTAAGAGTTACAATAACTTTCTGATAATATTTTATTTTTTGTTTTTGAGGATTATAGATAACAGGTGTAAATATACTCATCGCAATCGGATGACCGTTTTTAAAATGAGTTTGAATATTTGCTTTCTCTATTTTAGGAAGATCAATATCTTGCCGATAAAGAGCTAGGTTTTGCTTAAATTCTCCGCTTCCAATACCAGAAACGGGTCGAGAATTCTGCATCGGATACAGGTTGAAATTCCCTTCCAAAGTTTTCTCATCTAAAAATGTAATTTCAATGGTTTGAGCACAATGTCCGGCCGGCAACAAAACATTAATTGCTTTGTAGGGAAAGGTTGGATTGCCTATTTCTCCGGAGTTCCGGGTATCTTCAAAGCTAATGATATCCCAATTATCGTGTTTGCTAATGGTGGGATTTTCAAAGAAATACTCTTGACTGATAATATCTGCTGAAAGAGAACTTCCAAATGTAAATATTAAAATTATTATAAATATGAATCTCATTATTTCCTCTATACCTTTTAGAAATTTATTTTAAAATCCAAGATTGGAAAGATATTATAGTTTTGTTGTTTTGCTGATGGATAATCTGCATAAACCATTTTAGCTCCGGCAATTAGGCTATATTTATCATTGAAATTCCAGATAACTTTTCCAGAAGCTTCCATATAATATTTGGAATATTTTGCAGCGAGAAAATAATTATCATAACAGAGAAAAACACGAAGATTATCATAAAGATGAAAATCGATAGCAGTTCCAAATTTTAGAGATCCACTACCTTGAAAAATGCAGCTATGATTATAAAGAAGAGGAT
>DAOWES010000273.1 GCA_030638385.1 Candidatus Cloacimonadota bacterium
ATCGTTAATGATAATTTCAATATTTTCAAAGCCTTTCAAATCTATATTTTGAAAATCATCATTTATTCTTTCTAGTTGAAATATGCTTTCAAAGTCATCAAAATATTTGTCCAAATTGTTCAGGTTAGGAAATTCAAACTTTTGATGTTTTTGTCACTTTCAGAGAGATTTTCCATTGCCTCTTTAATTTCGGCATAAGTATAATCCCAATTAAATTCTTCTTCTTCGGGGGTAGTGTTGTGCTGAACTTTGCCGATGATCTTGCTTTCTCTTTGCCTATTTCGGAAATATTGATTTATCTCACTAATGGCGATGCGAAATAGCCAGGATGAAAACGTCTTAATATTTTAATAGTTACAATTTTTTAGATATTTTCTATTTCTTGACAGCTAATCTCGATTTTTTGGTTTTTCATCAACAGAAACATTGTTAGAAAAATGTTTTAAAGCAAATTAATTTTAGCGAGGAAATGATGCCAAATAAGAAAATATTAGTGATAAATTGTGGTAGTTCATCACTTAAATATGAAGTTTGTCAAATGCCGAACGAGCAAAGCTTGGGCAAAGGCTTAGTAGAAAGAATCGGAGAATTTATGGGCCATATTGAGCAGGAAAGCCCAACCGGAAAATATGATAAAAAGGTTCAAATTGCAAATCATAAGATTGCGATGGAGTATGTTGTTGCGGCTCTTACCGATAAAGAGTTTGGGATAATCGAAAACTTAGATGAAATTGCCGCAATAGGACATCGCGTGGTTCATGGTGGAGAAAGTTATTCTTCATCTGTGATTATTGATGCTGATGTCATTAAGGCAATCGATGAGAACTCTGAACTGGCTCCGCTTCACAATCCGGCAAATTTAATCGGAATTAATGAGGCAATGAGGGTTTGGCCAAATGTAAAGCAAATTGCTGTTTTTGATACTGCTTTCCATCAAACCTTGCCACCATCATCATATCTTTATGGTCTCCCCCGTGAACTTTATGAAAAATTCAAAATTAGACGTTATGGTTTTCATGGAACTAGCCATCGTTTTGTAGCTTCCAAAGCTCTTGAATTGATTCATCGTGTTCCGCAAAACACAAATATCATCTCCTGCCATCTGGGTAATGGTGCTTCCGTTACTGCTATCGAAAATGGACGCTCGGTTGATACTTCAATGGGCTTCACTCCCTTGGAAGGTTTAATTATGGGTACTCGCTGCGGTGATATCGATCCCTCAATTATTCCCTTTCTGGAAAGTAAAGGTTATAGCTCGGAAGAGCTTTTGGACATTATGAACAAAAAAAGTGGGCTATTGGGACTTTCCGGAATTTCCAATGATCTTAGAGATTTGGAAAAAGCTGCCGAAGAGGGAAACCAAAATGCCATTGAAGCCTTAGATGCTTATGCATATCGAATTAGAAAATATATCGGGGCGTATGCCGCAAACTTAGTAAAAGTTAGTGCTTTGGTCTTCACTGGTGGCATTGGACAGCATGGCGTACAAATGCGTGAGCGAATTTGTCATCGACTTCAAAATTTGGGTATTGTGCTGGATCATGAAAAAAATAAGCTAAATGGAAATAAGGCCGGGATTATTTCGGAAGATTATTCCAGGGTAACAATTTTGGTTGTTCCTACTAATGAAGAATTACAAATTTCATTAGATACATATCGACTTGCTTTTGTTGGTGAAGAAAAAATTCTAATCTAGATTTATTGGAAAGTAGCCGAATGTTACTACATTCGGCTACTGAAATGTCATTTCAACGAAACTAAAAACAGAGTGCCATAATAAGCAACTTTAGAAAACATTTTATCTCTCCATAATCCAAAGCGTTAGCTTTTGGGTAAAAAAATAATTTATTCTCATTAACTTAATATTCTCCTAACCCTCTTATTCCCTGAGCAATATACACTTTACACTTGCCAAACAAATTAATGATCTTAAAAAGAGAATTAAAAAAATATTTGAACGTGGGAAATTATTAAGTTAAATTTTTATAAAAAAATTAAACTCTTCAAAAAAAAAAGCAGATATTTTGGAAAAGAGTGTCTTATATTATTAAAATTAAGTTTTAACTAAAGTAAATAAGGAGAAATTATGTCTTTAATATCTTGCAATGATATAACCAAAATTTACAAGGTAGGAGAAGTGGAAATTAAAGCGTTGAAAAATATCAGCTTGGAAATTTCCAAGTCTAAATTTGTCGCTTTCATCGGACCTTCCGGGAGTGGCAAAACTACGATGCTAAATCTTTTTGGAGTCTTGGATAAACCAACTTCCGGAACTTTAAAAGTAATTGATACTGATATTTCAAAATTAAATTATGTTGAGCGAGCAAAATTCAGGGGTGAACATTTGGGTTTTATTTTCCAGAATTTTAATCTGATTCCGGTTCTAACAGTTTATGAAAATGTTGAATATCCGCTTATCATGGTTAAATCTATTCCTACAAAAGCAAGAAAAGAGAAAGTACTTTCTTTGTTGGATGCCGTCGGTATGCTCGATCAAAAAGATAAATTGATAAATCAAATTTCGGGTGGGCAAAAACAGCGTGTTGCAATTGCCAGAGCACTTACAACCGATCCTAAAATTGTACTGGCAGATGAACCAACTGCAAACCTTGATCATGAATCAGCTTATAAAGTTATGAGATTAATGAAAAAATTAAGCAGTGAAATTGGCACAACCTTTATCTTCTCTACTCATGACCCTAAAATAGTTAATGAGGTTGATATTACTTACACTATTGAAGATGGAGCTCTAATAAAACGTGAGGAAAGGAGTAACTGATGTTTAACATTATAAAGATATCTTTTCGAAATCTATATCGCCAGAAAAGACGAAGTTTTTTGACAATTGGTATTGTTGCCTTTGGTGTTTTGGCTGTTTTATTATTTACTGCCACGGCCGGCTCTTTTAAAAATTTCATGATTAGTGAAATTACCGATTCTATGTTGGGTCATATCCAAATTCATGGTAAAGGTTACGTTAGTTCTCTTGATAATCTGCCGTTAGATAATACCATCAAAGCAACGCAGATAAATAAAATGGCACAGATATTGGATGAAATACCGGAAATTGAAAGTTATACATATCGAATTCTTTTAGGTGGAATGGTTAGTAATTATCTGGAATCTACCAGTGCAAAAATTTCTGCAATTATTCCCGCCAAAGAAAAAAAAGTTGCCCCACTTCTTGAAGCTAGGTTGCAGGAAGGTAATTTTTTAAGAAAAGGAGAAATTCTTTTACCGGAAATTATCGCTAAAGGTTTTAAATCTAAAATCGGAGACGATATTGTTTTGATAGCCACCAATGTAGATGGCTCGGTAAATGGACTTCCTTTAAAAATTTCCGGAATTATGGAAAGTGTTGTTGGCCCTACCGGAAAATATGGATATATCCATTTTGACGATGCAAAATCTATTTTGCGTATGGATGAAATGGAAGTTAGTGAAGTTGCAATTAGACTGAAAAATTTTAATGATCTTGAAAAAGTTTATTCTATCTTAAATGAAAAATTGGGAAGTATAAAAAATAAGAATGATAAACCTATTTTTGAAATACATACATGGGAAAAGCTCTCACCATTTTATAGTATCGCCAATATGATAGATATGATGTCGCTATTTATAAAAATCATCTTGATTGGCATTGTCTTAGTTAGCATTATGAACGTGATGATTATGGCTGTTTATGAACGGACAAAAGAGATCGGCTCGATATCGGCAATGGGAACTCTTCCTTCCAAAATTAGATTAATGTTCCTCTTTGAAGGATTGTTCCTTGGAATTTATGGTTCTATAATTGGAATTATCATTAGCCTTATAGCAATTTTTATCGTTAATATTTCACATATCACGGTTAGTTTTGGCAGAAACAGTAACATCCTGCTGCAACCGAAAGTATCTCTTGCTCAAATAGGATTAACTGCTCTTATCGTAATATTTGTAGCGATTATTGCAGTGCTGGAACCTGCATTCAAAGCATCAAAACTTGAGCCAATTGAAGCGCTTCGTCAAAATTAATATCTGGAGGAAAAATGCTTTATAACACTAAAATATCTATGAAAATTCTATTTGTAATTTTGATTATTTTTGCCAATATAGGTTCTCTATTTTCGGACGAAGCTCTTGATGCCGGCAATAAACTCCTAAAAGAAATTGATAGAAACCTATCCCCCGAATCATTTGAATCTTTACGAAAAATCATCAATATCGAACCAAATGGTACGAAAAAAGAATTTGTCCTATTTGCTATGAAAAAAGGCAACGACAAAATGGTAACTACGTTTCTCGCACCCAAATCTGAAATTGGACGTTCTACCTTGCGCTTGGATGATAATATGTGGCTCTATATTCCTAATGTGGGAAAGCCGATGAGAATAACAAGCTTGCAGTCTGTAATTGGTGGTATCTTTAATAATTCAGATATTATGCAACTTGATTATACCGCCGAATATGATGTGATTGAGATGATTGATGATAATGATGAAAAAGTACTTACCTTAAAGGCAAAGAGATTTAATGTTGCTTATGATATATTAAAAATGTGGGTAAATGATAAATATAAAACTCCTGCTAAAATCGAATGCTATACAGCAAGCGGGATGTTGATTAAAACATTACATTTCAAGGAAATAAAAGATTTTGGAAATGGGATAATTCGTCCTTCTGTTTTGGAAACAGATAGTCCGCTTCACAAAGGTTACAAAGCCGTAATGATCTATGCAAATATTAAAGCTCGTAACATTGATGATGAAGTTTTTACTCTTAACTATATGTCCAAAATTAAAGATTTAAGAAGATAACTTTTAGGAATTGATGTCGCTACTATGTAGCTAAATTGTTATTGTCTTTCAGTAGCCGGATGCTGCTACATTCGGCTACTGAAATATCGTTTCTACGAAACTCAAAAGAGAGTACAATAATAAGCAACTTTAGAAAACATTTTATTTCTGAAATTGAAAAGATCTCAACCGAAACCGCAGAGCGGTTATCTCTCCATAATCCAAAGCGCTAGCTTTGGTGGGAACCAGCTCCATAGGAGCGAGATAAAGGAAAGATGAATTGTTATTGTCTTTCATTAGCCGGATGCTGTTACATTCGGCTAATGAAATATCGTTTCTACGAAACTCAAAAGAGAGTGCAATAATAAGCAACTTTAGAAAATATTTTCTCTCTGAAAGTGAAAAAATCTCAACCGAAACCGCAGAGCGGTTATCTCTCCATAATCCAAAGCGTTAGCTTTGGTGGAAACAAGCTCCATAAGAGCGAGATAAAGGAAAGATGAATGAAAAAAATTACGATATTACTGATTGTGTTTTTCATCACTCAGTTATCTGCTCAAGATTACTCTTTTGATTTTGAAGAATTTGAGAAAAGATCCTATGAATACGTCGGAACTTTTCAAATCCAATCAGAATTCTTAAAACTTAATGACTCATCAGAATTATATAAGTTGTCTTTTTTGAATAAAGAAAACAAAGATTATTTAGATTCACATTCTGCTTCTTTACAGTTAAGAGGAAGTTATGAGATATCGAAATTTAAATATTCTTTAAATATAAAAGACCAGCTAACTTTTAGCATCAATGATGAATGGGAAAATAATTTCAGCATATACGAATCCTTTATAAATGCAAATCTCTCTACTAATTTTGATCTACAGATCGGGAAGAAATCTGTCAAATGGGGAAAAGGATATATTTGGAATCCTGTCTCTATGGTGGGACGACAAAAAGATATAAATGATGTTGATGCCGGACTGGAAGGTTTCTGGATGTTGAAGTTGGATTATGTGAAAAGCCTTTCCGGTATTTTGCAAAACTTTGCCATTAGCCCGGTAATTATTGCGGTTAATAGAAATCTTAATGAAGATTTTTCAGATGAAGAGGAGATTAATTTTGTTCTGAATAATTATATTCTAATCAAAGATACAGATATTGATTTTTATCTCTTATTACAAAATTGCAAGTTCAAGAAGTTTGGTGCTGATTTTGCCCGTAATATTTTACCAAATTGGGAAATTCATGCAGAGTATCTATTGGAAAAAAATGTTATGAAAAGTTGGTGGAATTCTAGTTTTAAGATAGAAACATCAATCGCTGATATTCACAATTATATCTTTGGATCAAGAGTTTTATTTCTAACAAATACGACCCTGATTATGGAATATCTTCATAATGATTCCGGCTTGAATGAAGAGCAGATGAACAATTTCTTTACTACCATTGAATTGGCAACGTCCGGGAATCCAATTTTATTACCTGCTATTAAACAATATCAAATTGAAGATTTCAGTAACCAATTTCTGATGAAGGATTATCTATATTTAAAATTATCTCAACCGGAGCTGTTCGATATTTTGTATTTTACTCCATCTGTTTTCATTCTGTACAATATAAATGATAATAGCCGAATGATAGGCGGTGACTTTAATTATTCTCGTTTCGATAATTTGAATTTGAAAGTAAAATATAGTCTGTTAATTGGAAGAGATAATTCTGAATTTGGAGAAAAAAACAATTTTGGGAAATTAGCTTTTCAATTGGATTACTCCTTTTGAAATAGTTATTATCTATATCAATCTAAATAGCTTCCTGAGCGGGACTCAGAAAAAACAGGATCGTTTGCCTTGCTTTATTTTCGAGTATTGATTTTGGCTATGATTACCAAAGATTTAATAAAACTGAGATGCTTTTATTTTTCGCTTGCTTAAAATTTGGCCTCATTATTATTTCTGAAAAAAAATGGAGGCAAAGGTGCTGAGAAAAGTTGATCCAACTAAAACGATAAATTGGGAAAAGTTAACGGAACATTTTGCAGAAATGAAATCCACAAAAATATCCTCTCTGTTTGCCAATGATGCAAAACGTTTTGAAAAATTTCATTTAAAAATCGAAGATCTATTGGTAGATTTTTCCAAAAATATAATCAATAGAGAAATTCTAAACAGCTTGATAGCACTGGCAGATGAGTGTAACTTGAAAGATGCCATTGAGAAAATGTTTACCGGAGATAAAATAAATTCAACTGAGCAGCGCGCTGTTTTGCATACTGCTTTACGCAGTTCCCGGGAAGTAATTTTGGTTGATGGAGAGAATATCATTCCCCAAATAAAAATTGTTCAAGAAAAGATGCAGAAATTTTCCAATAATTTGATCTCCGGAACTTGGAAAGGATTTTCAGGAAAAGCGATTACTGATATTGTAAATATTGGCATCGGCGGTTCCGATCTGGGACCTGTGATGGTGACGGAAGCATTGAAACATTATTGGCTGGAGATTACGCCACACTATATCTCCAATGTAGATGGAACCCATCTGGCCGAAACTCTAAAAAATTTGGATCCGGAAACTACCTTGTTTATGATTGCTTCTAAAACTTTCACAACTCAAGAAACTATGACCAATGCACATTCTGCTCGGGATTGGTTTTTGCAATTTACGGAAGAAGAAAATATTCCCAAACATTTTGTGGCAATTTCCACCAACAGAAAAGGAGTGGAAGATTTTGGGATTGATCCGAATAATATGTTTGGCTTTTGGGATTGGGTTGGCGGACGCTACTCGCTTTGGAGTGCAATTGGGCTTTCCATAGCTTGTACGATTGGCTTCGAAAACTATCAGCAATTACTGGCCGGAGCCGAAGTTATGGATAATCATTTCCGAAGTGCTGATTTCAATGAGAATATTCCTGTTATCTTGGCGCTCATTGGCATTTGGTATAATAATTTCTTTGAAGCTTCCACGGAGGCGATTTTACCTTATAGCCAATATCTACATCGTTTTGCTGCTTATTTCCAACAAGGTAATATGGAGAGTAATGGTAAAAGCGTTGATAGGAATGGGCAAAAAATTAGCTACCAAAGCGGCCCAATAATTTGGGGAGAACCAGGCACAAATGGTCAGCACGCCTTTTATCAGCTCATACACCAAGGCACAAAGTTAATTCCTTGTGATTTTTTGGTAGCAGCGAAAAGCCATAATAATTTTGGCGATCATCATCAGAAATTAATCTCAAATTTCTTTGCTCAAACAGAAGCTCTCATGCAGGGCAAAAACGAAGAAACTGTGCGAGCGGAATTGGTAGCAGAAGGTAAAACAAACGTAGAAATTTTAGAACTTTTGCCCTATAAAGTGTTTGCGGGAAATCGACCTACAAATTCCATTCTGTTCAAAAAGCTCACACCCAAAACTTTAGGCTCGTTAATTGCCATGTATGAACACAAAATTTTTGTTCAGGGAGTTATTTGGAATATTTATAGTTTTGACCAATGGGGCGTGGAACTGGGTAAACAATTAGCCAAAAAGGTTTTGTCCGAATTAGCCGATGATGAGGACATTACAGCGCATGATAGCTCTACAAATGGTTTGATAAATGAATATAAAAGAATGAGAAAATAGAGAGAGACGAAGAAAAATATAAATGTTTCAACTCACACTTCGTACTCCGAATCAAATTAATCTAAGAGGATAACTATGAAAGATTTTAATGTAATTTGTGATTTGGTTTTGGTTACCTATGATATTGGGCCAAGCTTGTCGCCTTTTGTGGCAAAAGTAGTTGCAGAGATCAAAAAAGACACAAAAATAAAACATCAGCTTACACCAATGGGTTCTGTGTTAGAAGGTAATTGGAGCGATGTGATGAACTTGATAAATACGCTTTTTGTCAAATTTGCACCGGATTATGAACGTTTGGGTTTAACCCTAAAAGTAGATTACCGAGCAAGTAAAAAGGATCGTATTTCCGGCAAAGTGAAATCGGTTGAAGATAAACTGAGTAGCTGAGCAGTAAGTAGGTTAGCATGAAAAAATATATCGGAGCAATTGATCAGGGAACCACAAGTACAAGATTTATTATATTAGATAAAAAAAGTAATGTCGTTGCTTCTCATCAATTGGAGCACAAGCAACACTATCCGCAACCGGGTTGGGTGGAACACGATGCGGTTGAGATCTGGGCCAATACCAAGAAAGTAATTTTGGAAACATTAAAAAAAAGCATGATCTCCGAAACAGAATTAGCTGCAATCGGTATCACAAATCAGCGAGAAACATGTGTGGTCTGGAATCGAAATAGTGGAAAACCATATTATCATGCTATCGTTTGG
>DAOWES010000225.1 GCA_030638385.1 Candidatus Cloacimonadota bacterium
TATATTATTTATACCATAAAGACTCAACGTTTAAGAAATGGTTGACTTGCAAAAAAGAAGATGGAAATGGTAATATACACAAATATAATCTAATTAATATTTATAAAAAAAATATTAGAAATTGCTGGTATACTTACAAAGATACTAAGAAAATTCTTTCTCAAATAGAATTATCATATAAAGACTCAGGAAAAATATTCATACCAATAATAAGGTTAAGGCTTTTAGATTTCTTTTTCTTTTCCACGGTAGTAAATAATTCATACTATTCAAATTTATCCATTGAACTTGATGCGTATGATTATCATATGCTGAAAAGATGGTTTGATGATGATGGTAATCTAAAAATTAAAATAACTGAAGAGTTAGATAAATTTTATGAATTTACTGGTTTTGAAAAATTGCAAAAAGATGAATTTAAGAAAAGAGCTAATGAGCTGATTAAACAATTTAAAAATAAAGAAAATAATAATTGAGGTACCATGAAAGAATTTAGACATAAGAAAAGTTTAGGACAGCATTTTTTAAAGGATCAGAATATTATTCGTAAGATCGGTGAAGTTGCCAATATCTCTCCCAATGAACTTGTTTGGGAAATTGGACCTGGGAAGGGAGTGCTTACGCAAGAGCTGTTAAATTACACAAAACGCCTTAGATGTTTTGAAATAGATCACACTTTATATCCCATTTTAGAAAATAGATTTGGCAGTAAAATTGATCTGATAAAAACTGATATCCTTAAGGCGGATTGGAATGAGTATTTTGCCGATGAACCAATTAAAATTGTCGCTAATCTTCCATATCAAATAACATCGCCATTTTTGTTTCGAGTAGCAAAAAATACCCAACACTTCTCAAGCGTGATCGTGATGGTTCAAAAAGAGGTGGCACAACGAATTGCAGCAAAGGTTGGCACCAAAGATTATGGAATTCTCACTCTGAAAATGCAATATTATTTTAATCCCAAATATGAATTTACGGTTAAGCCAAATGTGTTTAATCCACCACCCAGAGTGGATTCAGCAGTTATCTCATTAGTGCCAAGATTAGATAGACCATATATCGAAGATGAAGAATATTTCTGGCGTGTAGTTGAAATCGCTCTGCGTAATCGTCGTAAAATGCTGAGACGTAATTTGCGAGAATTGATTGGTAAAGAGCAGGTAGAAAAACTTACTGAAAGTTGTGAGATAGATCTGCAAAGAAGAGGGGAGACGCTTACAGAAGCTGAGTTTGTTTCTCTTTATGAACAAGTTTATAAAATTAAATTATAAGCTTCAATTCTTCACGAAAATCTGAGAAAATTGGCCAAGCTGTTAAAAGAGGTAAAAAAGATAATATGAAAAAAATGATTACATTGATGATACTTGTGAGCGCTATTGGCCTATTTGGCCTGGAGATGATAGATTTGAATTTTTTTGTAGAGCCAAAGTTTGATTTTGACGATAGTAATATGGTCAATTTTAGGATTAAAAATTTACAAAATGATTCAATCCCTCAATATACTTTTTTGAGTGGTGATATTTTAAAAGGTGCAAATCCGGACAGTTTGATTATCGATTTTCTGAATATTATTTCTCCTGAATTTGCCTTACCAACAGATTTCAAGTTTTCTGTTCAGAAGATGAACTTTCCTATCTTGGCAGCAAACTTAGCAAATGATTCTTTGAATATTATTACCAATAAGATCATACGATCAGACTCGATAAGAGTTGGTGTTTTTGGAGTATATTCACCTGATTTTGTTGTTAAAAATAAAATTAATGCCAAATTAAATTTTGAAGTATTTCCATTAATAAAGCATTATGCCGAAGCTTTGGCAAAAGAGGTTGATGTTGTTGTGATGGTCTCCGGTTTGATTAAATATATCGATCGAGATGCGGTAAAAGATCTGCCTATTGATGTTGTGGTCAGTTTTGATTATATGAAGAAGAGGAACGAAAAATTTCATAAAAAAACCGATTTTTATAGTATCATTAGTAAAAAAGGAAAATTTGGAAAACTGAGGATAATTCATGAAAATGGCAATTTTAAGCACCAATGGATTGAAAGAAATTTGCAGTCCAATCCTGAATAAGATATGAAAAAAGAGATTGCGCAATTTATACAATTACAAAGCTCCAAAGGTCTTTCTCCTCTTACTATCACTGCCTATCGGAAAGATCTTTTGCAATTGGAAAATTTCCTGCAAAAATATTTTGAGGGTGAGATAATTATTGATGAAATTAGCAGGATTTATCTGCGAGATTTTATGCGTGAATTGAGTATTACCGGCAGAAAAAATAGAACATTAGCTCGAAAAGCAATCGTTTTTAAAAATTTCTTTGAATATTGTTTGAAGAGTGGTTTTGCTTCCAAAAATCCGGCTATAAATTTGAAAATTCCCAAATATGAAAAAAAACTCCCCAAACATTTCACTAAAATCGAGATGGAAGAATTACTGAATATTCCGGATCTAACCACTAAATTTGGCATTAGAAATAAAGCTATTTTAGAACTGATTTATTCTTGCGGTATGCGGATAAGTGAAGTTGCCAATTGCCAATTAAAGCAAGTAGACCTTCCAAATAAAATTATCAAGATTATTGGAAAAGGCAGAAAGGAGCGTTTGGTTCCTATTGGGAAATTTGCCGTTAGGGCGATTGTGAAATATCTAAAATATCGTCCGCAATTTGTTTCAGAATATTCAGACGAAAGTTTGTTTCTATCAAAAAGTGGAAGAGCATTAAGTTCAGATGAACTCAGAGCAATTTTAGATAGATACATTAGGCTTGTAGCCAAAACCAAAGGCTATTCACCGCATTCTATTCGTCATTCTTTTGCTACTCACCTTTTGGCAAATGGTGCTGATTTACGAGCTGTGCAAGAGATGTTGGGGCATACTAATCTTTCCACCACCGAGCTTTACACTCACTTGTCATTAACAGATTTAATGGATGCTTATAAACAGGCTCATCCCCGCAGTAAGAAGAAAGATTAATCAAGTTGAGTCATTTATGAAAATATTTTCCAATAATGTCCTGGTGAGTGGGAAATCTAACATTTTATAAATTTGCTCACTAGCTTCTTTTCGATAGGTTAAAACCTATCTTTGAAATAAATAAAATCCTTCGGATTATACAGTCAATATTGAGCCTGAAAACTCATTAACCGCTGATTAAAATAGACACAGATCAACACAGATGAGCA
>DAOWES010000235.1 GCA_030638385.1 Candidatus Cloacimonadota bacterium
AAAAAAAGTCAGCAACAATAAAATAATTATTGCGTCTTCATATGCCTTTTTATCTTTTTGTTATACTTAATTAAATCCAAAAGGAGAAAACAGTGAAAAAAAATGCCATTTTGCTTATTATAGCACTGATTCTTATATCTTGTTCCAATCCTGTCTGCCCTGGATCTCAATCCCGTCCAGTGACCACAATCAGCTTTTCCTCTGAAGAAAATTGTCATGTCCGGTTAACCATTTATAATGATTTGGAACAGATCGTAAAAACGCTTATTGATGAAAAATTTGCGGTCGGACAGCACAGTGTAGTTTGGGATGGAACTGATGATGCCGGAAATCAGGTTGCCACAGGTGTCTATTATTATGAATTCATTGCCGGCGATTATTGTGCTACCAGGCAAATGTTATTATTGAAATAGGAGAAGTTATATGAGATTCTTGTTAATTTGTTTATTGATGATTTTATCTCTTTCCATGTTTGCTATCAGCAATTATGCCTGTATCAGCACACTCAACAATCCTTCTGCAGCCGATTACGGATTTGGTGTGGAAGGCGGAACCGCCAATATTTGGAATGTGAATCCTCTGAGCGCCTGGAGTAATCCGGCCAAACTAGGCTATATGGACGGATTTTCATACGGTTTTTCGATTTATCAGCCTTTTCCCGATGTGACCAATCTGGATGATGTGTACAGGAAATCTTCCTACATGAGTTATGGCTGGAACGGAATCGGATTTATGCTTCCCATGGTTAATTTCTCCGGTAAATTTGGCACAACCCAGGAATGGGGAAAACAGGACAACGTTGATGAAGTTGGTCAAATTATAGGAATATTTACTCCGGAAGAAACAGCAATGGATTTTGCCTTCGGAGCAAATATCCTGGAAATTTTGCATGCATTTTATAACCATCCACCCCGACACCTGAATTATGATATTTCTGTTGGCTTCAATTTAACCTCTATTAAAAGTGAACTTGTACCAGAATTTTGTGGTGCTTCTGAATCATTAAGCGATCCCACGGGAAATGGCATGAGCACTAATATCGGTATCCTGGCCAGATATACTCCCTCCAAGATACTCAATTCCAGCTTTACATCCGGGGAATTTACCGCCGGATTAAATCTGCTCAATCCGTTTAGTTCCACGATTTATTATACGGATAAAGACCAGGCAGACCTTCTCCCTACCGGCAATAAACTTGGGTTGGCCGGCCGCATAAATCTGGATCGGAAGTGGCTGGAAACTGTTTTCCAAAACGCAGACACTTCCTTACTGGCTTCTTTCTGCGATTATGTTGTTTCTGTTACCGGCACTATTGATTACGCCGATTACAAATATTGGCAAACCCACAGCATGGGAATAGAAGTAACTCTTTTGGATATTTTATCCTACCGCTTGGGGCATTATTCGGATGAAAAAGGTGGATTAAACGGCCTGACAGCTTCCATTGGATTGGGATTCCATTATAAAAATTATTTCCGCTGCCAATTCAACCTTTCCGGATTTGTAGCTGATGGCTACGCCAATACTCCAGCTATTATGGATTTTGGAATAAACTTAAACCTGATAAAAATGTTAGGTTTCTCGTAATGGAAATTTGAAATTGCAAATAACATTTTTTTAGGTAGGATTAATTAGAATGACAGAAGCCCATCAAATAAATTGATGGGCTTCTGTGTATTTATATAAGTAGAATTATTTAGTTATACGAATTGCTTCAATGGGGCAGGCATTTGCACATTTCCCGCAGTCGATACAAGCTGAATTTACTATATATTGCTCTTCACCTTCGCTTATGGCAGCTACTGGACAAATATCTACGCAGATACCACATTTTATGCATTCGGTAGTAATGATATAGCTCATGTTGTCTCCTTTTGTACTAAAAACAGGTTAAACTTCCATTATTTCAGTTTCTTTAGTTTTGGTTGCTTCGGTAATTTTCACTATCCAAGAATTTGTAAGTTCTTGGATATCATCCATTAAAATCTTTTGTTCATCTTCACTAATTTCACTGTCTTTTTGCATTTTTTTAGCAGAATCATTAGCGGCGCGACGAATATTTCTGATTTCAATTTTTCCATCCTCAGACATTTTCTTTACTTCTTTTACAATGTCTCGACGAATTTCTTCTGTAAGAGGTTGGAAAGGAAGACGAATTACATTACCATCGTTCTGAGGAGTAACGCCAATATTGGATGCAAGAATTGCTTTCTCGATAAGATCAAGTGCAGTTTTATCCCAAGGTTGAATCACAATAAGACGTGGTTCCGGAATAGTGATGTTACAGAGCTGTTTAACCGGAGTTGCTGCTCCGTAATAATCTATACTAATCTCATCAAGGGCAGCTGTATTTGCACGCCCGGTTCTTGTTCTTGAAAAACGCTTTAGCATTGCTGCAAAAGCTGTTTCCATTTTCTCTTCTGTGTCAGCGAGTAAAATATCCATGACTACTCCTTAAAAAAATCATTAATTATTAAGTTAGGCGTGAACAAAAGTTCCAACATCTTTGTTTAGAACAGCAGCTTCAATGTTTCCAGGTGTATTAATATTAAATACCTTTATGGGCATTTTATATTCACGTGCTAGAGAAAAAGCTGTCATATCCATAACTTTAAGCTCTTTAGCCAAAACTTCACTAAATGTTATTTTGCTGATAAATTCAGCATTTTTATTTTTTACAGGATCGCTGGTAAACACGCCGTTTACTTTTGTTCCTTTGAAAATGATATCGGCATCAAGTTCAATGCCTCTAAGAACCGCAGCTGTATCTGTGGTGAAAAATGGGTTTCCGGTACCGGCACAGAAGAAACAAATTTTACCTTTATTTAAGGAGCTTTTTGCTCTATCCGGAGAATAAAACTTGGCAATTTTGTCTACCTGAACAGCGGAGTAAACCTCTGTAGGATAATTTTTGCATTTGAGCAATCCACTTAAGAGAATGGCATTTTGAATTGTTGCCAACATTCCCACGTTGTCTGCTGCGTGTCTGCTGATTTTATCGCCAACTTCAGATGCACCACGGAAGAAATTTCCTCCACCAAGTACTATTCCGATACTATAGCCTTTTTTCTTTAGAGAGATGATATCAGCTAAGATCTCATTCACTCTATCGATGTCTATGCCAAAGCCTTTGGGGCCGGCAAGAACTTCACCACTAATTTTGAAAATGATTCGATTGATCTTTTCAGGCTTGAAGGTTCTCATCATTTTTCTCATGATTAGCCTTTGATTTGTGCTGCTACTTCTGCTGCAAAATTTTCTTCTTTTTTCTCGATTCCATCACCAACTTTAAATCTTACGAAAGAAGCGATATTCATGTCACCGGCATATTGTTCAATAGTTAATTTGTCATCTTTAACAAACTTTTGTTGAAGTAAGCAATTTTCTTCATAAAATTTATTCATCTTTCCGATAAGGATTTTTTCGATGATAGCTTCTGGTTTGCCATCTGCTATAAGTTGTGTTTTCATAATAGATTTTTCTTTATCAAGGATCTCTTGTGTTACTTCAATTTTATCGAAGTAAGCAGGATCCATTGCTGCAGCATGCATTGAGATGTCGCGAGCTTTAACTTGCTTTTCTTCTGTAAGTGGTGATGAAGAAGAAACCAATACTCCAATGCTTCCGCCCATGTGAGTGTAAGAAGTTACAAAGCCTTCAGATTCGATATACTGGATACGTCTAACATTTAAGTTTTCTCCAATTGTAGCAATAAGGCTTGTAAGCGCATCAGTGTAAAGTTCTCCACCCATTGTGCTGCTCTTTAATGTTTCTAAAGAGTTAATTTTATTTTCAATGATAAACTTAACAGAATCATTTCCAAAATTAACGAAGTCTTCGTTTTTAGCAACGAAATCAGTTTCTGAATTAAGCTCTAAGATAGCGCCTTTTTTATTATCTTCAGATACATGAACAAAAATAAGGCCTTCTGCCGCAATACGATCAGCTTTTTTAGCTGCTTTGCTAATACCTTTTTCACGAAGGAAAGTGATAGCTGCTTCCATATCTCCGCTAGTTTCATTAAGAGCTTTTTTACAATCCATCATGCCCGCACCTGTTTTTTTGCGGAGTTCCATTACCACTTTTGCTGATATACTCATATCTATCTCCTGATATCTTTTTTTATTTTAATATAAGAAGAAGAGACCAATGGTCTCTTCTTTAATTTAAATTCTATAGCTGATTATTCAGCGTTTTCTTCAGTTTCTTTTGCTACTTCTTCTTCAGCGTTTTCTTCGAAAGCTGCACCTTCCATAAGGGTTTGCTTACCATCAATAATAGCTTTTGCCATTGTGTCTGACATCAACTTGATGGCTCTGATAGCATCATCATTTGCTGGAATAATGTAGTCTACAAGGTCTGGATCACAATTGGTATCTACCATTGCAACAACAGGAATACCAAGTTTTCTTGCTTCCAAAACAGCAATGTTTTCTTTGATCGTATCAACGATGAAAATTGCTCCCGGGAGTGTGTCCATTCCACGAATACCACTTAAATTGTGTGATATTTTGTCATATTCTTTTTTAAGCTTAACACCTTCAAGCTTTGTGAAGCTATTGATAGTGCCATCTTCAACGATTTGTTCATAGTAATCTAATTTTGCAATACTATTACGAATTGTTTTCATGTTTGTAAGCATTCCACCTGCCCAGCGGTTGCTAACAAAAGGTGATT
>DAOWES010000021.1 GCA_030638385.1 Candidatus Cloacimonadota bacterium
CTTATCTTCTTCTTCATATTATACCTTAATTTCTTTTGGGATTAATTTCTAAGAGATCTTCCAATCTGTAGTGATTACGTGTTTCTTCATCGAATACGTGTATAACAATATCAATCAAATCTATCAATACCCATTTGGCATTACTAAGACCTTCAGTTGAATATATTCGGATTTTATTTTCTTTGCATTTCTCAATGATATTTTGGGCAATTGCTTGAACGTGTAATGGTCCATTGCCGTGGCAAATAAGCACGAAATCAGTGTAATTAGATTCTTCGTGAATGTCATAATGTTTTATGTCTTCCGCTTTTTTTTCAAGCGACCATTCGATTAAATTTTCAATTAGCTCTTTTTGAGTTTCCATTTTTCTCCTTTATTTGGTTGAAAAATATTCAGTATAATCTTTTCCTAAAATTATCTGAATATCTTCAATACAATTATCATCTAAGGCATAAATCCTTCTATGAATATTAGTTAACTTCATTACCTTTTCCAGTTTCTCTATCTCATCGTGTTTTAGGACAATGAGTGATTTTTTATAGATAAACTTACAGCTTTCTATATTTCTGCAGCCAACTACATCAATACTTCCGTTGTGATTTTCTAAAAAATATTCTTTAACTTCACTCGCAATGTTTGGAAATCCGCACCCATTTAAAATGGCAATTTTAACAGAGACATCTTCATTTTCAAGTAGCATTTCTTCATAAGCTACCGGTTTGAAAATTTTGTTTAAATAAATGACTAAAGAAATCACCATGATTGCTAACAACAATACCAAGAGTATGTTACGTAGCTTGGGCAAATTATTTATTGTTCTGTGCATTGTCAAATTGTTCTTTTAAGATATTATATGCTTTTTCAAAACTTTCCGGAATTACTCGAGTGCCACTGATAACGCTCATGAAATTGGAGTCACCATGCCAGCGAGGAACAATATGCATATGAAGGTGTGCGTCTATTCCGGCTCCGGCAGCTTTACCAAGATTCATGCCCACATTGAAGCCATCCGGAGAATAAGCTTTGCGCATTACTTTCTCACATAATTGCACCAATTTTATCATATCTGTGAGTTCTTCTTCACTCAAGTCTGATAAATTTGAAACGTGTTTATTGGGAACAATCATCAAATGACCATTGTTATAAGGATATAAATTCATAATTACAAAAGAGTGATCGCTTCGATGTAAGATGAGATGTTTTTCATCTTCCTCTGCTTGTGGTTTCAAACAAAAAATACAGCCATCCTCTTTTTTCGATAATATGTAATTTATACGCCAAGGAGAATAAAGAATTTCACTCATGTTTTCCTCTATAAGTCGTAATGATTTTGGTTTTTTAAATATTCATTTTCCAATTCGGAAAGTTGTTCTTGAGAATTTACACCGGATGCTTCAATCATGTCATCCAATATCACAGAAGTAACCAATTTATTCTTACGATTTAAGATTTCCAAAGTGTCAGTTAGATAATATTCGTTTTGGTTATTCTCATTTGTCACATTATCGAGGGCATCAAAAAGGTCTTTTACTTTGAAGCAGTAGATTCCGGTATTGATCTCTTTTATCTCTTTTTGTTGCTCTGTAGCATCTTTAAATTCCACAATGCGTTGAACATTGCCGGTATTATTTCTAACAATTCTGCCATAACGCAAAGCGTCATCCATGAAAGCTGTGAGGACTGTGCAGCTTGCATTTGAGCTACGGTGCTCTTTTAATATTTTTTCCAAAGTTTGATGTCTGAGTAGAGGAACATCACCACATAATATAAATACATCACCATCAAAATTTGCAAACTCATCTCTGGTAACCATCACAGCGTGACCTGTTCCATTTTGTTCAACTTGTTCCACAAATTTTATCTTCTCATTTTTTATTGTTGCGTCGATTACTACATCTTTTTTATAGCCAACAACAGTTGCGATAATATCACTATCAACTTTCATTGCAGTAGAGATTACACGGTTAATCATTGGTTTTCCTGCAAGTTCAAATACTACTTTAGGTTTTTCAGATTTCATTCTGGTGCCTTTGCCGGCAGCTAAGATAATTGTTGCAGTTCTTTTCATTTATTATTCTCCGTTTGAGTTCTTTTTTCAAGTTCCTCATGTAGTTGCTTGATGGTTTTATTCAGGATTGGATGAATTCGTTCCGGGCATAATGTTACTAAAGAGGAAAGTACAAATTCTCTTTTGTGCAGTTCCGGATGAGGAACTTTTAAGTTTTCCCCGTTGATAATTTCTTCACCCAATAATATATCAATATCAATAGTTCTAGGTCCCCATTTTTCCAGGCGAACTCGATCAAGTTTTGCTTCAGTTTCAAGGCAAAAGTCCAGTAGCTCAAAAGTTGATAAGGACGATTCTACCTCGATAACCATATTCTTAAAATCCGGTTGATCTAGTTTGCCATAAGGCTTTGTTTGAATGATTTTACTGGAACGCAAAATTTCTATTTGAGGATGTTTGCCCAAATAATTTTTTGCTTGTAGCAGGTAGTTATCTCTATTGCCAAGGTTAGAGCCGAGGCCTAAGAAAAATATCATTAGCGTGTGCGCTCCATTTCCAGCTCAACAGCTTCCAAAGTTCCTTTAATGGGAACGGATGGTTTTTTTATTTTTACATTAGCGAAAATAATTTTGGGAAAGCCGGTCATTACATCATTCAAAATCATATTTGCACAATTTTCCAAAAGATGAAAAGTGTGTTCTTCGATGATATGTCTGATTATCTCGTAAACTTTGGTATAATCTATTGTATCGGAAAGAGTTGCTATATCTTTGTCGTGTTCTTGCTTAGTTTCAAAGGTGAAATTAACCACAAATCTTTGGCCTAGTTTTCGTTCTTCCGGGGCAACACCGTGGAAGCCATAGAAAATCAGTTCTTTTAAATGTACTTTCATGAATTATTCCTATAATAAAGCTTATTTAATAACTTCGATAATCTCAAAATGAACTTTTTTGGAGAATTTTTTATCAAAGATGAAGATAAATACACCACTAAGAATAAGTCCAAACACAGAAAAAAGAATCGCAAAATCTTCTTTCCAAAGGAAGGCATATTTTGCTAAAGCATAGAACAAGATCATCGATAAGATGGGGAAGAGAAATAGTATGAACGCAGATAATATCTTCACTCCGCTAGAAAGATGAACTTTTACGATATCATCCTTTTTTAAATCTAGATCACTGTAAGTTGTGTGTAAGATAGGATTATTTTTGGTTCCGCAAATTCCCTGCATACCACAGCTTTTGCAAGAGCCATTATTAATCATTTCAAATGTAACTTTGTTCTTGTTTACAGAGATTATTTTAGCTCTATCTTCAGCGTATTCCATCTTAACACTCCCTTTCTAATATTCTGTCGATAATAGAAGTTGAAGAGCTGCCTTCAACAAACATCAGAGATTTCACTTCTCCGCCATTTTTCAAAACAACATCGGAACCTACAATTTCTTCAGGTTGCCAATCTCCACCTTTAACCAAAATATCCGGCTTAATTTGTTTGATTAAGCTGTATGGCGTATCTTCACTAAATATAACAACGTAGTCGACTGCAGAAAGAGCAGAAAGAACGGTTGCTCTTTCTGCTTGATCATTTATCGGTCTGGTACTCCCTTTTAAACGGCGTACCGAGTCATTGCTATTTAATCCTACCACCAGGATGTCTCCCAGATCTTTGGCTTGCTGAAGATATTTTACATGACCGGCATGCAGAATATCAAAACAGCCATTTGTGAAAACGATTTTATTGTCGTTATCTCTATGAGGCAATAAGAGTTCGTTCAATTCTTCTATCTTATCTATTATCATATTATTAAACTGAATAATCTCCATTGAAACATGCGTAGCAGAACTCTTGGGGATTAGTAACGCATTGCTCTAGTTTGGGGATTTGTATGAATTTTAGTGTGTCGGCACCTGTGTATTCGCAAATTTCTGGAATCGACATTTTGTTGGCGATCAGCTCTTCACGCGTAGGTGTGTCCAAACCATAGAAACATGGATATTTAACTGCGGGAGAA
>DAOWES010000220.1 GCA_030638385.1 Candidatus Cloacimonadota bacterium
GAATGAATTGAGATAACTCTGGAAAATTTGATAAAATTGATAATAAAAAATTTTGATTTTAAAAAAAGTGACAAAAAGAAATTTGATAAAGAAATGAATATAAGTATTTCTGAAAGGAATCAATTGCTGAAAATTTTAAAACAAAAAGGATTAGTTTTTGAAATAAAAGAAAATATGTTGATTGATGTTTATAATCTTCAAAAGCTTAAAAAAATTGTTCAAAATAAAATAATTAAAGATGGACCAACACATATCCGAGAATTTGCTCAAATTCTAAATAAATCCAGAAATTCAGTTTACTTTTTCTTTGATTTTTTAGATAAAATAAATTTTACAAAAAGAATAGACGATAAAAGAATACTGGTAAATGACAAAATTGATTGTTGAATGAAATATGAAAAACAGTCTATTTTATGATATAGCTTATTAATAAATGTTTTCGAGGATAAAATCTTTTCGTTGAATTGAAAGCGAATGGGCATAACAAAAATGCACACGCCAGAATTCAATTAAAAGCTTTGTGGTTTGCGAGAGATGACGTGTCGCATTCCAAACATTATGGGTAATGCAAGTAATTTAAAAAATGGATAAATTGGTGAATGAATATTTTATAGATATTGAAAATAAAAAAACGAGGATTGTTGAATGGGGAGATAAAAGTAAGAAAACAATTTTCTGCATTCATGGACTTGGAAGTACAGCTCTTAGCTTTATTGAAATTGGGGAAATACTAAGGAATAAATATCATATAATATCGCTAGATTTACCAGGATTTGGTAAATCGTCACCTTTTATTAACTATGAAGATTATCATATTCCAAATCTAGTAAATTGGATAGACAAGATTGTTTCAAAGCTCGGTTTTAAAGAATTTTATTTATTGAGTCATTCATGGGGTGCACAGATTGCATTATTCTTTTTGAGATCATATCCTGAAAAGGTTATAAAAATGCTAATGTTGGATGGAGGTTATCATATTCACAAAATCTACCATGAATACAATAATAAAAACAATCTACCTCTATCTAATGAACAAGAAGAGATAGAATTTTATATTGATGATTTTGATAACTACATTTTTCCAACTTTGGGTAAATTTATGGAATCAGAAAGAAGTGCGTATTCAAAATAGTCTACTTTATTAGAAATTGCTTGTAAAGACTTGTATAGAATAGAAAAAAATAAATATTTATGGCATGCTAAAGGATATTCAGCGAAATATGCTTTGCAAGGAATGTATAAATTCCCATCAAGTTTAGTTTATTCTGATATTTTAGAGAAAAGGCTATCAAACAGAATTTTGCTGTTACAAAGTACACTTCCAGAAAAAATGAATGAAATAAGAGATTTTCAATCAGAGAAGTTTCAAAATGAGACTAGAAGTATAGTAAAAAAAATAGAAAAAGTTTCTCATTTATTACATTGGGATAATCCAAACTTAGTAGTAAATGAAATCTTAAATTGGTTTAGTTAATTAATCGGAGGTAATTCAAATGATGACACCAAATTATCTTATACATTATTATAAAAAAAGAGAATTTTTGTTCAAAACAATTACTGAATTAAGTGAAGCAGAATTAAGTTCTACTCTTAACTCATTATCAGATAATAATACATGGTATGGATCCAGATTTTCTGAAAAAAATAGAATTAGTTATATGCATTTTAGGAGTTATGTTGAAAAATTTATGTATAATGAGCTTGAAGAAAGATATTCACAACCACCTTCGAAACATCCAGTTTATATGTATTTAAGTACAAAAACAGCTGAAGAAAGAATTCTTGGTCTAAAAGATACTCCATATGCAGATAGTAAATATATTTCAATCAAGCTGTCAGATATTCAAGATAAGGCTAATATAAGTTTTACTGTAGATGATAGTATGTGGTCTTTTGGATTTGATCTTTTCAGGAAAGGAATTATAGATTGGAATCCTGCATTAGAAATGGAAGAAAAAGAATTTCATGGTAAATTATATCATATAAATGAATTGCAAGAAGTTATTAAACAATATAATTTGGATGAGAAACAAACTTATGAAGTTCATTTTTGGGATAAAAAGATGCTAAGTAAATTTGGGTAATCGTAGAGATCAAAGAGCACATACCCATAACATCCTACCACTTGATACTCGCTAGCTCGCACCAAGTAGTAGCTGTTCGTTAACATGCATTGGTTTCTAATGAATGCTATAAAAGAAAACGTTTGAGATGTGTTGCTCGTAATTTTTTGAGTTGCGCTATAAATTTCCAGGTTAGAAAGATATTGCTCTTTGAAATGTTAACGTAGGAAATACTAAGATTGTAATCAAATTTGCTGAAAAGAAAAAGCACGCAAATTTCCTTCCAACTTTTACCAGTTTTAGTATTTTAAAGCTGCTTGGAGAAATTTGGTTTATCGCTTAAATCTCAACTGTTTTACAATTTAAAAGGTTAGAAAAATGTCGTTCTTTGAAATGTTAACGCAGGAATCACCAAGGTTGAAATAAAATTTGCTGAAAAGAAAAAGCACGCAAATTTCCTTCCACACCTTAGCGCGAGGTATTTGAATGTGCCTAACACACAGCTCCACATTTTGATTGAGAGAGAAGCGAGAAGAACGTGGCAGCTGCCGAACATTAGTGGCAATAAAAAAAAGGGGAAATTATGAAGAAGATTATTATTGTTATTTTATTTGTGTTTTGTGTATTTTCATTGAACGCATTGGGGGAATTTTATGTGAAAACATTTGAGCTGTCAGCTGAGAAGACTTCAGATGTGCTATCGGAGAAAGATGGAGATAGCTCTAATCTGGTTTTGCTTATTAATGTAGGATTGGCAGATTTGAAATTTGAGAATGTGGAAAGTTCTACTATTATAGAGGCTGAATATGATAAGGAAAAATATCAATATAAACTTTTTTTGGATAGTAAGCCGGGAGTTATGAAAATTAGTCATCCGGATTTTGAAGATTATGAAATTAATTTTCTTGATGATTATGCAGGGGTAAATGAACACTTCGTTGGTAAATTAGTTCTGGAAGGAAAACCAATTAATGGTCAAACATCTACGCTGGCAATATTTGAAGATGCGCCAATAGCAATTAAACAGTTTCCTCCGATATATCCTAGAATTTTGAGAATAAACGGTCTTGGTGGAATTGTTTGTTTAAAGGTAGAAGTGTTGATTGATGGCTCGGTGGGAGTAGTGGAAGTAGAAAGATCTGCCGGTCCGGGTGGATTGGATGAAGCAGCAGTGGATGCAGTGAAACGATGGAAATATATCCCGGCCAAAAAAGATGGGAAACCGGTTGCAGTCTGGATTACTTTTCCTATTAACTTTTCAATAGGTAGAATGTAATTTTACGGGCAATTTGGGGGAGTTCTAACGGAGAAATTGTGTAGAGTTCGGTTATTACGCAAGTAGAAGTCGGTGATTGTATTTATCCAACAAAAACAGAATTATTGACATTTAAGCATCGACTTTGAAAAAGTGCTAACGTTAGATTAAATATATGGAGGATTTCATGAATAAAAAAATATTATTACTATTATTAGCAACGATAATGATGTGTGGTTTGTGGGCTAAAACACTTGAGCGAGAAGCAAATGAGAAGGGTGTGGAAGCTGAAACTATGTATAATGATAAGAATTATGCTGAAGCCGGAAAAGCTTTTGAAGCTGCTATCGTTAAATATGAAGAAGCTGTTGAAACAGATGATATTCCTATGGATGAAGAAAAAGTAGGACGCTGGCTTGAACTTTCTTTTAATGCATATTTCAATGGTAAAAATTTTGAAGATGCTATTAGAATATTGAATATTAGAGCAGAACGAAATCCTGATGATTATAAGATTGTAAATTATCAAGCGATCATCTACAAAAAACATCTTAAGCAGATTGATAAAGCGATTGAAGTGCTTGTTAAATATAATTCAAGAGGTAATGGCAGTAAGAGAACATATAAGGTAGAGAAGAAGATTGCTTCCTATTATTTAGGCCAAAAAGATTATGAAAATGCTCTTGAGTGGTATAAGAAAACTTATGAACTTAAGCAAGATAGTAAGATCATTAAAAATATTGCCTCGTTAAATCTTAAATTAGATCGTAAAGCAGATGCTGTGAAAGCTTATGAGGATTTCCTGAAAACAAACCCGAAAGAGAGTGTTTTGGTGAAAACTTATAAGAACATGGCTCGTTTGTATGACGACATGAATGATCAAGTTAATGCGATTAGTTATTATGAAAAATCAAATAAAATTAATTTTCAGAGTACAATTACATTGTTGCTTATTAGTAAATATTATGATGCCCAGCAATATGAGAAAGCAATGGCAAAGATTAGCCTGTTGTTAGCTAATGATGCCGGAAATGCAGATGCTATTTATTTTCGTGCGATGATTAAATATGATACAGGCGATAAAGTCGGAGCGAAATCTGATTTTGAAAAAATCTCTTCGGACGCTAAATATCGTAGCACTGCAAAAGGGTTTATCGAAAGTATTGAATCAGAATAATTTCTAACTAATACTTAAATATAAATGTTTTAGGCACGGTTGCGCAGAGTTATCTGTTTTCCGTGCCTATTAATTTTTTAGAAAATAAAATATAAAAATGGAGAATATTATGAGAAGAACTGTAATTGCAGGAAATTGGAAGATGAATAAGAATTTCTCTGAAGCAGAAGACTTTTTCTTGAATCTTACCGAATCGATAAAATCAAAAGACTTTGATAATGTGGAAGTAGTAATATGCCCTTCAGCTGTTTTTTTGGAATTAGCAACCGATTTTTCGATTGAATATCCATTAGGTATTGGTGGGCAAGATGTAAGTGCTAATGTCGAAGGTGCCTATACCGGAGAAGTTTCAGCATCGATGCTTAGATCAATTGAAGTTGATTATTGCTTAATTGGACACTCCGAAAGAAGAAAATATCATCTGGAATCAGATGAACAGATAAATAAAAAACTGCATTTACTCCAAGAGAATGATATCACTCCAATCTTATGTATTGGCGAAACGTTGGAACAACGCGAGCAAAATATAACCAAGGAAGTGATAATTTCTCAACTGGAAGGTGGTTTGAAAAATGTTACTTTGAAAAAAGAAGTGATTATTGCGTATGAGCCGGTTTGGGCTATCGGCACAGGTCGAACAGCTACTCCGGAGCAAGCTCAAGAAATACATCAGGAAATCCGTAAATGGATTGAAGAAAAATATACGACAGAAATTGCGGAAGATATTATCGTTTTATATGGTGGGAGTATGAATCCCGGAAATCAGGAAGAGCTATTGAAACAGCCGGATATTGATGGTGGCTTAATTGGTGGAGCTTCATTAGTGGCTGAGAAATTTGAGCAGATGATTGATATCGCAATTGAATTAAGAGGATAAAATGCTAGATATTAAATTTATTAGAAATAATGCCGAATTGGTGAAAGCTGCAGTAAAGAACAAAACAGAAAAAGCAGATATTGATCTATTGTTGAAGTTAGATGAACAAAAGAAAGGTTTGCAGTTTGATTATGATACTTTTCGTGCAGAACAAAATAGAGTTTCAAAAGAAATTCCGAAAATGAAAAAGGCAAAGCAAGATGTCAGTGATATCATTGCCCAAATGGGACAGCTTTCTGAAACATTAAAAGAGATTACAGTTAGGGCAAATGAAGTTGAAGCTGAATTTGATGCAATTTTGCTGACGATTCCCAATGTTCCACATAATGATGTGCCGGTTGGTGGCGAAGAAGATAATGAATTTGTTCGTGACTGGGGAGTGAAGAAAGAATTTACGTTTGCTCCCAAAGATCATATTGTTTTGAGTGAGCTGAATAATCTTTTGGATTTGAAAAGAGCTGTCAAACTTTCCGGAAGTGGATTTGCCGGATACACCGGAAATGGTGCTATGTTGGAACGAGCACTTATTAATTTTATGTTAGATTTCCATATTAATAAGCACGATTATTCGGAAGTGGCATTGCCATATTTGGTAAATCGTGAAACTATGATAGGTACCGGGCAGTTGCCAAAGCTTGAGCATGATATGTATCATGTTAACGAGGATGATCTTTTCCTTATCCCAACAGCTGAAGTTCCTGTTACAAATCTTTATTCGAAAGAGATTATGGCAAATGTTGATCTACCCAAAAAACATGTAGCTTATAGTAGTTGTTTTCGAAGAGAAGGAGGTTCATATGGAAAAGATACCAAAGGTTTGCAGCGTTTGCACCAATTTAATAAAGTAGAAATGGTGCGTTTTGTGAAACCGGAAGAATCTTATTCTGTTTTGGATGAGATGGTGAATGATGCCGAAGATATATTGAAAGCGTTGGGCTTACATTATCGTGTGCTTGTGTTGGCAACCGGAGATCTTAGTTTTGCCGCTGCTAAAACTTTGGATATAGAAGTTTGGGCGCCGGGAGCAAATAAATACCTTGAAGTGTCTTCTATTAGTAATTTTGAAGATTTCCAGGCAAGACGTGCTTCTATTCGATATCGAGATGAGAATGATAAAGTTCAGTTTGTGCATACATTGAATGGTTCCGGGTTGGCAACTCCAAGAACATTTATCTCTTTAATTGAAACATATCAAAATGAAGATGGGACAATTAGCGTTCCAAAAGTACTTCAACCTTATTTAGGTGGTAGGGAAGTATTATAGTAATAACTAAGTTTGGTTATTTTTAGGATAAATCATTGTTGGCAGGTATAAATTTTCAAGATTTATACCTGCCATTTTTTTTAGTAAGCAATTGTTCTTTTATGGTTTGATTTTTTTTTAAGAAATGTATTTGATATTGTTATTAGATAGTTAGCTATTGTAGATGTCTTTTGGATGGAGGGTATGAGGAAAAATAAGTTGACTCCTTACCCTCTGATTCGGCATTTGGCAATTGTGTTCATTAGAAAACATAAAGTGGAATTAAGAAAAGCTGTTAACGCTGATACAGTGCGGATCGCACAGTTGTTGGCCGGCGAAATAAAAGTTAAGAAAACTTGATTTTTA
>DAOWES010000258.1 GCA_030638385.1 Candidatus Cloacimonadota bacterium
AATAATCATTCTAAGCAAATTGAGCAGAAAACAGGCTTACCAATTGCGACCTATTTTTCAGCGTCAAAGTTAAAATGGCTTTTGGGAAATGTGGAAGGATTGCGCATCGATGCAGAAGCCGGAGAGGCAATCTTTGGTAATATCGATACTTGGCTTTTATGGAATCTTACCGGTGAGCATAAAACTGATGTTACAAATGCTTCTCGCACTATGCTGATGAATCTGCAAACCTTAAATTGGGATGAAGAGCTTTTGCAGCTTTTTGATATTCCGGCCCAAATGCTTCCTAAAATTTGTTCCTCTTCGGAAGTTTATGGAAATACCCAAAATTGCTTTGAAAAGAGCATTCCGGTTTGTGGTATTTTGGGTGATCAGCAAGCAGCTCTATTTGGTCAAACCTGTTTTTCCAAAGGAGAAGCCAAAAATACTTATGGAACCGGATGTTTCATGTTGCTAAACACAGGCTCAGAAATTGTTCATTCAACTCATGGTCTCCTTACAACTGTAGCTTATAAGCTGGGGAATTCTAAACCTGTTTATGCTTTGGAAGGCTCTATTGCTATCGCAGGATCTTTGGTGCAGTGGATTCGCGATAATTTTGGCTTTATCAAAGAATCAGCTGAAATTAATGAACTTGCCGAAAAAGTTTCAGATAATGGAGGCGTTTATTTTGTGCCGGCATTTTCCGGATTATTTGCGCCACATTGGGATGCTACGGCGCGTGGAGCAATCGTGGGCATTACACATTACGTAAACCAATCTCATATTGCCAGAGCGGTTTTGGAAGCAACTGCTTTTCAAAGTTCTGATGTTTTTGAAGCTATGATGAAAGATGCCAAAGTAGAACTGAAAACGCTGAAGGTTGATGGTGGAATGACTGCGAGTGATCTTTTAATGCAATTTCAGGCAGATATTTTGGATGTGGATGTTATCAAACCAAAAATTACGGAAACAACAGCTTTAGGTGCTGCTTTTGTGGCAGGTTTAGCCATCGGATTTTGGCAAAATAAAGATGAACTGAGACAATATTGGCAAGTTGATAAAATTTATAAACCAAATATAGATACCGCCAAAAGAGATAATTTGAAAGATAATTGGAATAAAGCTATTAGCAAAAGTAGCGGCTGGCAAGAAAACTAAATTTAATGAGTTTCGTTAATTTTTTTTAGAAAAGGAGATGGGATGGATCTAAGTAAATATCATCAACCATATGCAAATATAACTGATAGTAAGATCGGAGTATTGGTAATTCACGGTTTAACTTCCACTACTTCCAGTATGCTCGGTTTGGCACAAAAATTTGCCGAAGCCGGGTTCAATGTGGAGCTTCCAAAATTATCCGGTCATGGAACCAAATGGCAAGACCTGAATAAAGTGAGCTATCTTGATTGGATAAACGATCTTGAGATTGGTTTGGAAAAATTAAAGAAACGTGCTGAAAAAATATTTGTCTGCGGTTTATCGCTGGGAGGCGGATTATCCTTATATTTGGCAGGAAAACATCCGGAACTATCCGGACTCATTCTCATCAATAATGCTTGCGTTTTTACCAGTCCGGCTTTTTGGTTTATTCCCATTCTCAAACGAATTACAGCTTCGACAAAGGCTGTTGGTTCCGACATAAATGAGCCTAATGAAAAAGAGATTGCTTATGATAGAACACCCACCGCTGCTGTTCACGAAATGCTTAAAATGCTCAAAATCATGCGCTCAATGCTGAAAGACATCAAACAACCGGCAATTATCTTTAAATCAAAACAAGATCATGTAATCCCTATTAAAAGCGCAATTTACACATATAATAACCTCGGTGGTGACGATATTGAATTGGTGTGGTTGGAAAAATCCTACCACGTGGCTCCGATGGATTATGATAAAGAGCTAATATCTCAGAAGAGTATTGAATTTATTCGAAATCATTCTTGAATTTTACCAAAATAAGTTTTAGCCTATCAAAAAAAAAATAAAGGGCAGTATTATGCAAAAAATCAAAATAATCCAAGCTGACATAACCAGCTTAAAAGTAGATGCCATCGTAAATGCTGCCAACAGCTCTTTGCGTGGTGGTGGCGGTGTGGATGGTGCTATTCATGCTACTGCCGGTAATCAGCTTCTGGCGGAATGCATTTTGCTAAAGGGATGCAAAACCGGAGAAGCAAAGCTAACCAAAGGCTATAAGCTTCCGGCCAAATATGTTATCCACACGGTGGGTCCGGTTTGGCAAGGTGGCAAAAAAGATGAAGAAAAATTGTTGGCAAATTGCTATCGGAATTCGATGAAATTAGCTTATCGAAATAATCTTAGCAGTATCGCTTTTCCCGCCATTAGTTGCGGAGTTTATGGCTTTCCGACTCATTTGGCAGTCGAAATTGCTTGGCGAGAAGTAAATGAATTCTTGCAAAAAAATGGTTGTATCAAGCAAGTGTATTTTGTTTGTTTCAGTGATGAGATGTATGAATTATATTGGAAGCAATCGAAGAAATATTGTAAATTGGAGAATTAAAATAGATGAAATTAGTAGAAACAAAAGACAGTTCGTTCACCGCTTATAATGCCAAATATGATGAGCATTATCACACTATTTCGGGAGCTGTGGAAGAAGCATTTGAAAAGCACGTAAATGCTTTGGGAATTTCCGATGAGATGGCAATTTTAGATTTTTGTTTTGGATTGGGCTACAATGCCATTGCTGCCACCAAAGACCATGAAAATCTAAAAATAATCGGTTTGGAAAATGATATTGAAATCATAAAATTGATGCAGAAAGTGGAAATCCCAAATATTTTAACAGAAGAATATGACGTTTTTCGAGATTTGGCTGAAACAAATGTAATTAGCGATAATCAGAATAATGAGATTAAATTAATTTTAGGAGATGCCCTAAAAAATATTGAGGCATTGCCGGATAACTATTTTGAGCGAGTTTTTTTCGACCCATTCTCACCCAAGAAACAACCGGAAATGTGGAGCGAAGAGTTGTTAAAAAAGATCTACTCCAAAATGAAAAATGGCGGGAAATTAAGCACCTACAGTTGTGCCCGAATGGTTCGAGATAATCTGAAAGCGGCCGGTTTTGTAGTGATGGATGGCCCGGTAATAGGCCGACGCAGCCCGGCTACCATTGCGGTGAAAGAATAATCCAAAATATTTTCCCACAAACTTTCATAAGCAGAATTTAGGAAAAGAAGTACTTAATCCCTCTTAGATTATCTTACAAAAACTCTTCCGAAAAACTTATATTAAACGAAACTAGTATTACAAACATTAGCGCAATATTAAAATTAGATGATCAAAAAAAATGCTTTCTTTGTACTCTTAGTGAACTTTGTGTTTTTGTGGTGAAATTTTCTTATCTTTTCTCTCAATATTAACTAATCTTAATTAATATCATCTTCTCTTCTATCAGCGTAAATCCAAGTTCATTTGCGGTTTATCTATACATTATTAGAAGAGAAAAACTTTTTCACTTGCTCAATTATGTTTGCCAAATTAATTCAGCAATTGATGAATTCTGCAAAATAGATTAGTGCATTATGGGTATGAGAGCTGTTGAGCTGTAGATATAATTAATGGAAATTCCAAAAGAGAAAGTTCTTTAGTTTTAGAAACGATAAAGGAAATAATATGAGCAAAAAAAATCAAAACATTGAAATAAAAGGAAACAAAATAACTATTGTTAGCTCAAACAAAGAAGATTATATTTCAATAACTGATATTGCCAAATACAAAAATTCCGAAGCAACGGGCTTAGTTATTTCACATTGGATGAGCACAAAATATACTATTGAATTTATGGGTTTATGGGAAAAAATGCACAATCCTGATTTTAATGTTACTGAATTCCGTAACATTAAAAACGAAGCCGGTTCAAATGGGTTTATTCTTTCGAGCAAAAATTGGATAAACAGTACAAACGCAATTGGAATAATTTCTAAAGCCGGTCGTTATGGTGGAACTTATGCTCATAAAGATATTGCTTTTGAGTTTGCTTCTTGGATTTCTGCCGAATTTAAACTTTTCCTAATAAAAGAGTTCCAACGTTTGAAAGATGAGGAACAAAAACAATTAGGTTGGGATATAAAACGCAATCTTACAAAAATAAATTATCGCATTCACACAGATGCTATTAAACAAAATTTGATTCCCGAAAACCTTAATGCAAAACAGATTTCTTCTGTTTACGCTACTGAAGCTGATGTATTGAATATGGCTCTTTTTGGTAAAACTGCAAAACAATGGCGAGATGATACTTCGACAGGCTCAGCATCCGATAAAAAAGGAAATATTCGCGATTATGCCAATGTCTCACAACTGGTTTGTCTTGCTAATTTGGAAAATATTAACGCACTGCTGATAAAAGAAAATTTTTCCCAACATGATAGATTGAAAAAGCTGAACCAAATTGCAATTGAACAAATGAAACTTTTAACTACTGATATATCGAATAAACTTTTAAGCGAAACCCAGCAATAAAGAGATTGAAAATGAATAAAAAATTGGAAAAAATAATTTAGAGGATTAAATGTTAGAAAGAATTGTAGATCCGGATAATATACCGGAAGAGAAAGATTTTGATAGAGCTTTGCGCCCTAAATCACTCGATGATTTTGTGGGGCAAAATCATATAAAAGAGATTTTGGATATTTCTATTAGAGCGGCAAAATTGCGTAATGAACCACTTGATCATGTGCTGTTTTATGGTCCTCCGGGTTTAGGGAAAACAACTTTAGCCGGAATAATTTCCAATGAACTTGGTGCGGAGATCAAGGTTAGCTCGGGTCCGGTTTTGGAAAAAGCACCCGATCTGGCCGGAATTCTCACAAATCTTCAGCCCCACGATGTTTTCTTCATCGATGAAATTCACCGTTTGAATCATGTTGTAGAGGAATATATGTATCCTGCCATTGAGGATTTTGAGATGGAGATCATTATCGATAGTGGCCCTTCGGCACGCTCACTAAAAATAGATCTCGAGCCGTTTACATTAATTGGTGCTACTACCCGAGCGGGGCTTCTCACTTCGCCATTACGAGCGCGTTTTGGTTTGGTACTTCGTTTAGATTATTACGATCTAAAAAGTATCCACAGTATCATCAAGCGTTCAGCAGGTTTGCTGGAAATTCCAATGGATGAGGACGGTGTTATCGAGATAGCGCTTAGAAGTAGAGGAACTCCTCGTGTTGCCAATAGATTATTGCGTCGTGTGCGCGATTATGCTCAGATAAAGGGCAACGGGATTATCACCAAAGATATTGCAATTAAGGCTCTTAAGATGTTAAATGTTGATAATGAAGGCTTGGACGAAATGGATAAGCGTATTTTGAAAACCATTATGGAAAATTACCAAGGTGGGCCGGTGGGATTAAAAACTTTGGCGGTTGCAGTGGGAGAAGATTCCGGTACGGTTGAGGAGATTTACGAACCTTATCTTATCCAACAAGGCTTTTTAGATAGAACTCCGCAAGGTAGGAAAGCAACCTTAAAAACGTATAAACATTTTGGTGTTTCACCTAATAAAAAACAGATGAGTCTTTTCGAATAATTGAAATAAATATTCGATTTTATCCTAAACTTGACGGAAAATTATAAATATTTTTTTTTAACTTTTCGTGGGTGATTAGCTCAGTTGGTTAGAGCGCTACGTCGACATCGTAGAGGTCACAGGTTCGAATCCCGTATCACCCACCATTTTTAATAATTTTAATTTATTCTAACAGTATCTTCATTATTCGCAACATTCATTGATATCAAAAATAATGCCTGCTAATATCTAAATTTCCACAATCCCTTTCTGAGTTCACTATGAAAATCCTAATCAAGTATAATTTTACACTCTTAACTTGCAATAATGCCTTAGAATTATTTGGGCTTTATTTTTCGTGATCATCCGTGTTAATTCGTGGACAAAGACTTTTTAAAAT
>DAOWES010000098.1 GCA_030638385.1 Candidatus Cloacimonadota bacterium
CTTTATTTTCTTCTTCTTTATACCGAATATTAGCGTGAGAATACTTTGACATAGCTACTGTTTGATATATTTCTTTTTGCAAGTTTTTATGTTTTTTCTCAATTTCAAGCTTGACTTGCATTGTAATAACTTCTTCTATTTCTTCGAACTTATTATCAATTTTATTCGTTAATTTTTTTTCTAACTCTCTTTCATCTAATTTTAATTTTCTATTTTGATAAATTTGGAAAAATATTGGTATGATTATAGCTATAAATGCTACAAGTCCTGTCGTATAAGCTATTAAATTAGTCCATGCGGAAGAATAAAAACCGTGTAGTTTTTCTAATACCTCTAATGAATAAATCATATATGTCTCCTTTTAACTGTGATTTTTGAAATCTTTCAGTTTTTCATGTATTTTATTATATATTTAATATATTCCTTTCTCTATGTATCCGACTTCACAAAATAAAGTGTCCTTTAAAATCAATGTCAATAAATGACGGAGGTAATTATGAATCAAGAGGAAAAAGCTATCTTTGAAATTAAAGAGAAATACAGTATTAAGTAAATTAAGGGTGAACTATCTATTTCTCTTTCAAAAAAAATATTTGACGGCTGCTGGTGGCTTAATTGATTTTACTCACGGTAAAGTAAAAAACAATGGGGGAAATAAAAAGAAGACATGAGTAAAAGGAGAGTAAGTGGTTTCCAGAAAAGAGAAAGAGAGAATATTTAGAGAAGATTTAATAATCGATGCTGCTACTAAATTGTTCAAAAAAAATGGATTTGATTCTGCAACAATGGAAGATATTGCCAAGGAAGCAGATTATACAAAACCAACCTTATATAAATATTTTAAAAATAGAGAGGAAATTTTATTAGCAGTTTATTTGCAAGGCTGGCAAGATAGCCTGGATATGCTTTATGCTGCCATGGAAGAGGTGGAAACCGGAATAGAAAAGCTAGAATGGGCGGCCGATGCTTACTTTAAGTTTTTTTCAGAAAATGTGATCTATTTCGATCTACTAAGATATATGTATTCCAATAATATTAAACTGGATGCCCCGGAAAGTGATCGCAAGAAGAATTATGAAAATCGTCGCAAGCAAATTAGGGAAGATTTTGGTAAAGTGATAAAATTGGGTATGGATGATGGAACAATTTGTGATGAGTTTGATGTGAAAATTGCGGTTGAATATTATTTTAGTAATCTTTATATCACGATGCATAAAAAATATAGTTCACCGGATATTGACACCGATTTTGTCGAAAAATCAAAAAAAATGATACTTAGAACATTTAGAAAATAAAGGAGAAAACAATGAGTAATTATCATGAATTAATTCAAAAATTAAATTTGGCAGCGAGACCAGATTTTGAAAAATCACTGGAAAAGATTATTGCTATTTGGGAGGAAACCAAAGATTCGGAAGATAAGTATTTGAATTTTGCTTTTCTCTTAGCAGATAAATTTCTGTTTTATTCTGAATTGGAAAAGGAATTCAGCGAAGATTATCACAAACAGAATAGTAAGGACGATTTGCAAAATACAAATGAACGAATTTTCGAGGAACTTTATGCAGAAAACTATAATACCTGTTTTGCAAATCCCGATTATGCGGTGGAGATATTTGGCAATGAATTAGGTGAGATTTTACAAGCATACTACACTGATATTAGAAGTCTAACTAGACTTTCTATTACCCATAAGATTTTCGGGTTCGAATTTTATGCAAAAAACTTTATCGAAGTTTATGAATTACTAAAAGCAAAAAGTAGTGATGCCGATTCTTATAAATCGAAGATAAATGAGATTTATAAGAACTTTAATAAAGATTGGATAACTGTTGCTATTTTGGAAAGATACGCCTTAGATGCTTCCGCATTTTCCAAACTTGTTGAAACTGCCGATCTTACAGATATAAGATATTTATATCAATATGGAATGAACATAACAGCCAATGAAATTAACACAGCTAAATTCTTAATGGAATATCCTAAAGAAAAAGTTCTGGAATTAGCAAAATCTATGGTGAAAGCATATATCAGAGGTTTTGAATTAGCAAAAAAAGATCTAACTAAAAAGAAAACAGTTAGTATCATTTATAATGTTGGGCAAGAGATTATCGTGCGAGAGTTAATCAAAGAATTTGCCGCAAATAAGCTTCAGGTTATTTTGAATTCGGCTGTGTCAACATCTGCCAATAAGCAGTTTGACTATGATCATCGCTTTGATAATTCATTATATTTTGATGAACAATATATTAACAAGATGTTAGAAACTCAAGCAATTGTATTGGAAGAGCTTAAAGATATCGTTAAACTTTATTCAGGTCCAATTTATTTCGATAAATTTGGAGAAGCTTCTTTCAATCCCAAACAAAAAGAAAGCTGTCTGAAGCTTAGTGATGAGCAACAGAAGTTAAAACAGCATTTTGGAATTGAGATGAATAAATTATTCCAAAAATATAATCCTAGAACAGAGACAAGCTTTAGTATTATTGGTTTTCCGGTTCCTGAAATTGGCGAACAATTTTCAGAGATTTTTGAAGCAACTTTGGATATTAATATGATCGACA
>DAOWES010000297.1 GCA_030638385.1 Candidatus Cloacimonadota bacterium
AAATCACGAATTTTTCTCTCATCAAGATTATCGATAATTAATTTAAACAGAGATTCTTTTTTATCTTCTTTCAAGCTAGACAAAGCTGTTTGAACGGCAAATATTTTATTCACATAATAGCATTCATTTACTTCAAAGATAAAATGGCTCGCTATAAGTTCATTAATTGTTTTCTTGATTGTTTTATGTTTCCATACCTTTGCAATAACTTCTAAATTAGCTTCTTCTGCTATCAGGAAAATAACCATCAAAAGCTCAATCTGTTCATTGGATAATTCTGCCAAACGTTCTGCGTGAATTGTTACTACATTTATATTTTTATCCAGATAAGAGCTAAAATCAAGTTCCTCATTCCTCTTCGTGAATTTTTCCAATAAATATTCTACAATAAAAAGATTCCCATCAGAGATCTCTTTTATTAGCTCACTTTCCTTTATGTATTGGTTTTCGCTATCCGATTTGATAGATTGAATAATTTTTCGCAAATCTTCAGCTTCCGGTTTTAATATATTGTGAATATCAGCAAAGGCAAAAGCAGATTTGCGATTAAAAATAACAAATTTAACACTTACACTAACACAATATTCTACTAAATATTGAATAAAATCTACAGTATAACGATCTAATAGATAACCTTCATAAATTAGTACAGAAACAGGCTTGATAAGATCTTTATCAAAAAGGTATTCCGAAAGGAAGAAAAAAAGATCATATTTCCGTTCAATTCCTTTTGTGCTTGCTTCAACAAGAATCTCTTCAAATTGATCTCGGGAAATATCTGAAACAAGTCTTAATACACCAAACAGTTGATTATATTTAAATAAATTGGGTACAAACATCTTAAAATTGATTTTCTCAGAAAGTAATTCTTTATGTAAGTTTTGAAAAACATAAGTCTTACCACTTCCGGACTCGCCCACAACTTCGATAATCCCACTTTCATTTTTATGTAAACGAGTAATTATTTTTCTCGTCATACTATAATTAGCAGTAGCAAATGAAGACAGTATATCTCTTATCATTACACTCATTTCTCCTTTCCTTTTAGATAAATACTACCGTATAAGTTTTAATCCTCAAAATATCTGTCAACCAAGTTTTTTGTATTGTAAAAAAGAATTACAATCCGCCCCATTTCAAATCTGTATTAAAGACAAGATTTCAACTATCATTTTATTTTTATATGGTTTAAAATAATCCTATTATCTAAAGAGTTCATGCAATTGAAGTGTATTAATGGACAGCTTTTTCCTCCATGAAGCGAACAAGGCTGGCAATTTGTATCAGCGCTAATCACAATCGCATTATCATTTTGAGGAGCAAAACCCAACTTGGGATGAGTTGCCCCGAAAATGGCTATTTGTTTTTTTTGCAAAGCAGCTGCAATATGCATTGGTCCACTATCATTTGAGATAATCAGATCCATTGCCTGAACGTAGTAGCAAAGCTGGTCTAGAGTAAGTTTTCCGCAATAATTTTCCAGTTTCCGAGCAGAGTCTGCCATCAATTGTTTAGCAAGGTCATTTTCGCTTTTCGAACCAAATATAAAAATTTTATAATCTTTCGGAAGCATTTCGATTAGTTCTACAAATTTGGCAGGAGGATATTGTTTGGTTTGATGTAGAGCACCCGGGAATATCCCGATCAGCTTATCAGATGATTTTTCTAAAACAAATTTTTGTGGATCAAGATACAATTTGGGTTTTAGATGCGGAAGATTGAGCGATAATTTATCTAAAGCAGAATAATAAAGTTCTACCGTAGATGAGATGGTTTTAGCGGTTTTATGCTGAACAATTTTTTTTCTTAACAAATGCTGTTTGCTATAGACAACCGTTTTTTTGGCATTAGAAAAAATTCTGATAATTGTTGTATTTAGCTTTGCATGAAGATCCAAGCAAAGATCATAATTTTCTTTGCGTAGTTTTTTTAGAATCTGCCAAGATTCATCCCAGCTATGAATGTTATCTATACAACCAAATTTACTTACAATGGTAGCAAAAGCAGGTTTAGTAATAAAATCTATCTGAGCTTGAGGATATTTATTACGCAGACTTTCGGCGATAGGTTGCGTAAGCACCACGTCGCCAATTGAACTTAAACGAATTAATAATATTTTCATAAAACACCAAAAGGGGAGAATATCAGCCGATACTCTCCCACAAATTTTTAGATCTTTTCGATAATTCCGGGAACAGCTTTCACTGCTTGCGGAATCTTATCGACATCTTTCCCGCCGGCCATTGCCATATCCGGGCGTCCACCACCGCGACCACCAACTATTTGAGCAACTTCATTCACGATTTTACCAGCTTGATATTTTGAGGTGAGATCTTTGCTAACAATGGTAACCACTGAAACTTTATCACCTACCTTTGCCACAATCACTCCAATACCGGAGCCTATTTTATCTTTCAGCTGATCTGCTATTGCACGCAATGCTTTGGAATCGCTAATTGCTAGCGAAGCAACCACAACTTTCACGCCATTGATTTCTGTAGATTTGGCTAAAATTTCATCAAGCTGAGAACCAACCGATTTTGCTTTAAACTTTTCAAGTTCTTTTTGCAATTTTTTGTTCTCATCTATTAATTTATGTAATTTTTCTTTGGAAGATTTTCTGGGAGTATTCAGAATTCTAACAAATTCTTCGATCTCATCTTCCATTACATCGATATATTCTTCTGCTTTTTTACCGGTAACGGCCTCAATCCTTCTAACTCCCGAAGCAATTGATGATTCTGAGGTAATTTTGAATAAGCCAATTTCACCTGTGAAATTCAGATGAGTTCCGCCACAAAGTTCTTTGGAAAAATCTCCCATTGTAACTACGCGAACGTCATCTTCATATTTTTCGCCAAAGAGAGCTGTTGCGCCTTCTTTACGAGCGTTTTCGATAGATTTTATTTCTGTTTGCACAGGTAAGCAGGCTCGAATTTGGGCATTAACAATCTTTTCAGCTAATTTAAGTTCTTGGCTATTTACTTGTTGGAAATGAGTAAAATCAAATCTTAGATAATCGGGATGAACCAAAGAACCTTTTTGCTGAACATGCTCACCCAAAACTTGCTGAAGAGCTTTGTGGAGTAAGTGAGTAGTTGTATGATTTCTGCCGATATTTTGGCGTCTTTCACCATTAATTTCTACCGTAAAATCATTTTCATTAATCTCACCACTTTTTAACTTTCCAATGTGGATAAAGAGATTTGCATCTTTTTGTACATTCTCCACCCAGATCTCACATTCATCATTAACAATCTTTCCGGAATCGGCAACTTGCCCACCTGACTCTGCATAAAAGGGTGTTTTATCCAAAACAATTCTTACATTATTTTCATCATCAATACTGTATTTTTGTATCTTTGCAACTGCTTTATGTGAGTTATAACCCACAAATTCTGTTGCTTGTGGTTCGCTAAAAATTACCCAATCAACATTCTCATTTGCCAGTACAAACTTCCCTGCTTCTCGTGCTCGCTTCTTTTGTTGCTCCATCTCTGCATCAAACCCTGCTTGATCAACAGTTAGAGCTTTCTCTTCGGCCATCACGCAAGTTAAATCCATTGGGAATCCATAAGTATCATAAAGCATAAATGCATCTTTTCCGCAAATCTCTTTGCCGGATAAGTTTTGCACAATTTCATTAAAGCGAGCGATCCCCTTATCTAGGGTCATATTAAATCTCTCTTCCTCTGCCTTAAGAATAAGTTTGACGTGAGCCTGTTTCTCTTTGAGCTCAATGAAATGATCTCCCATCTCTGCAACTACGGTATCTAACAAATCATGCATAAATGGTTTTTTAAGATTCAAAAGACGCCCATGACGAGCAGCTCGACGTAAAATTCTACGCAAAACATAACCTCGACCTTCATTGGAAGGCATTCCGCCATCTGCGATAGCAAAAGCAAGAGCTCTGATGTGATCTGCAATTATTCGATGTGAAACACCACGTTCATCCTGCTGATATTCCACTCCGGAAAGCTCAGCTATTTTATTTATTATTGGAACAAATAAATCTGTATCATAATTTGAGGTTTTGCCTTGTAACACATGACAAAGACGTTCGAATCCGGCACCGGTATCCACATATTTGTATTCAAGAGGAGAAAGTGAACCATCTTCCTCTCGATAGAACTGCATAAACACTAAATTCCATAATTCAATATAACGATGACAATCTCCATTTACTTTACACTCATGCTCTTCATCATCGCCTAAGTGGCAAAAACCATCTCCCCGATCATAGTGAATCTCACTGCAAGGGCCACAAGGACCGACATTCCCCATCTCCCAAAAGTTGTCCTTATCTCCGTGATATTCGATATGACTATGATCAATATCTGTAATTGTTTTCCAAAGTTCAAATGCTTCGGCATCGCTTTCGTGTACCGTTGCATAAAGTTTATCTTTAGGAAGTTTCCAGACTTCGGTAAGTAATTCCCAAGCCCAGCTAATTGCTTCTTTCTTATAATAATCGCCAAAACTCCAGTTACCTAACATCTCGAAAAAAGTGTGATGATAACCATCGCGTCCTACTTCTTCCAAGTCATTATGCTTTCCGCCGGCGCCAATACATTTCTGGCTATCTACTGTTCGTGGATATTCAGCTTTTTTCTTTCCTAAAAAAATATCCTTAAACTGATTCATCCCTGCATTGGTAAACAATAATGTAGGATCATCAAGTGGAACTACAGAAGCAGATTTAACTACTTTGTGCTGCTTATTTTCAAAAAAGTGTATAAATTCATCTCTTATCTCTTTACTATTTTTCATATTTTCCTCAACGATATCTTTTGTAGCATAACCACTACTATTTATTTAATTTGTGTAAAAATCGTTTTATTAATTTTTCTGTAAAGTAGAAAAGTGTGAAAAGAAAATGTAACCCTGAGGAGTCATCCAGAGCGGAGACGAAGGATGTCTCATTTCATCAATCCAATATAGACATTTCATGGGAACAACGTGCGAGAATTCCTCAATGTGACGAGATGAAAAAGAGCAACCACAAAGACCCGAAGGCACTAAGAGCACAAAGAAGATATGTGAGTCTAATTTAAACAGATACAAAATTAATTTTTAGGGAACTTCGTGTAAGCCATAGGCTTATAAATCTTAGGGATTTCGTGGTGAAAAAAAACAAGTTACCTCAAAAAGCGATCTCGTCTTTCTGAGACACTCTTTCTACTAATCTAACGAAAAATCTACTTAATAATTGTTTTAGTCCAATATAGACATTTCGTGAGAATAACGTGCGAGAATTCCTCAATGAGACGAGATAGAAACGAGTCGTAAAATAAAAATTAACCACGGATTGGTGTACTTGGGAGCATTAACACAAATAATAAGTTTTTAGGCGACAATACGTATTGTCGCCTAAAAACTTATTATTTGTGTTAATGCTCCCAAGTACACCAATCCGTGGT
>DAOWES010000044.1 GCA_030638385.1 Candidatus Cloacimonadota bacterium
GATCGTTTCATTTAGCATTAAATGATGTGGTGAAACCTCGCAAAATACTTGGACATCTTTTTTCTTTGCCTCTCTTATCAAATCCAACTCTTCTTTCGTACTCACGTGGCAAATAAGAACTTTATTTCCCACCTTTTCAGCAATATCGAGTACCAATTCGGTTCCTTCAATTGCGCATTCACGATTTCTTATTTGATTGTGATTTTCTATCGTTTTATCTTTAATTTTATCATTCCATTTATTCAAACAGCGTTGCATCTCGGTGTGAATCGCTACGACAACATCGTACTTTTTAGCTAATTTGAACAAATTCACGATTGAGACCCTGTTATCGATGATATCATTGGAAGATGAGGAAGAGAGAAATAATTTGATCCCGGCAATATCTTTTGGTTTGGAAGATAAAATAGAATCAATTTCAATTATATTATCGTTATTGGCACCTAAATAGAATTTATAATTAACCAACGATTTTTCAGCTACTTCTCTTTTAACATTCAACGATTCCAAATTATCTGTGGCAGGAATAGTATTTGGCATATCAAAAATGGTGGTAACACCACCATTTAACGCTGCCTGCGAGCAACTAAGCCAATCTTCTTTATCTTTTTGATTAAGATCTCTTACATGTACATGAGGATCTGTTATACCCGGAATAACAAATGCACCCGCTAAATCGCGGATTTCACAATTACCAAAATCATGCTCAGTTCCGGAGTCTATAATTTTAGTAAATATTCCGTCTTTTATATAAATATCTTTTTCACCTGCTAAGGTTCGACAATTTTTTAATAACAAATCCATAATAACCCTTTATTGTTTATCTGTTTTAATAATCTAAAAATTTACTCTGCTTCCGGAAGGCTTTCGGTGATACTTACCAAATTCAGAAAGCTGTTCTACTTTCTCTTTTGGCAATACTGGCCCTTCCACACACAAGCGTATTCCAAGTGGATCCATTGTGCAGTTTCCACAAATTCCTATTGCACATTTCATATAGCGTTCAAATAAAAACTCATATTTGTTATCACTAATAACAGGTTGCAATGCTTTCATCATCATCTCGGGTCCACTGGCATAAACAAAATCAAATTTTTCTTCTTCTAATAATCTATCCGCAATATCTACCGAAGTTCCTTTTTCACCAAATGAGCCATCATCGGTTGTGTTGATAGTTCTAATATTCAAAGTGGCAAATTTGTCGGCAAAAACATGTTCGCTTTTTGTTCGTGACCCATTAATTAATGTAATTTCCGACCCATTTTCGATTAGCGTTTTTGCCAAGAAATAAAAGGTAGGAACTGCATAACCACCGCCAACAAGCAAAACTCTCTTTTTATGTATAAAAAAAGAGGAGCCATAAGCACCTCGAAACGACATCAAATCACCAACGTTCTTTTTAAATAGACGGGTTGTAAAATCACCAATTCTTTTTATTGTTACAGAAAATTCCGTTTCCGAACAGACAGATATTGAAAATGGTTTCTCGCCACCTTCAAAATCAGTGAGCATGATAAACTGTCCTGGCTTAGCGCCAAGATTATGTTTAAAAGTGTAAGTATTAATATCTTCTGTTTCTTTTGTTATCTTCGCAATTGGCAAAGTATATCTTTCATCCATCTTCATCTACTCCTCTCGTTCCCACGAGCTATTTTAAAACTTTATTTTTAATTTATCTGAAAATTGCTTCAACGCAGAGCATTGAAACAATAAAATTTAATTTATTTTAATTTTTCAAGTTTGGGAAGATCATTTATAGAAGCATAATTTTCTTCATCCATAAATTTGATCATTTCCTGATTAATCTTATCAAATACTTCGATTCCTCGATAATAAACAGCTGTGCCCACTCCAATTAAAGTAGAGCCTGCCATAATCATCTCGATAGCATCATCCCCATTAGTTACTCCTCCGGTTCCAATAATTGGAATATTTACTTTAGAGTATACTTCATGAATCAAACGAAGCGCAATTGGCTTGATGCAAGGGCCACTCAATCCACCGGTACGATTAGAAAGAATTGGCTTCACCATTTTCTTATCAATTAGCATCCCGGGACCAACTGTATTTATCATGCAAAGAGCATCTGCTCCCGCAGCTTCTGCAACAAGTGCAATTTCGCTAATATTATATACGTTTGGAGATAGTTTTGCAATTACCGGAATTGTAGATATTTCTTTCACAGCACGCACAATTTCTGCCACCTTATCTTTGGAAGCAGCTAGAGGAATACCAAATTCATCAAATACATTCGGGCATGATAAATTTAGTTCAATGAAATCACCTTGAGATTTGTTAACATAATTTGTAAGTTCAATAAAATCTTCCGTATTGGTAGCAAAAACGCTAACAATTACCGGAGTATCAGAGTGTTGTTTGAATTCATTAATTTCGGCTAAACCTTCCACTATCCCGGGATTACACAATCCCATCGCATTGATAAAGCCACCTTCAAATTCGGCAATCACAGGTCCATTATGACCGGAGCGCTCTACTAATGTTAATGATTTACTTGTAACAACACCTATTCCATTTTCTACACAATAGTTTAATCCAGAAAACGACATGCCCATCACGCCAGCCGGTAAAACCAGTGGTGATGAGACTTTTGCGCCTAAAAATTCAGTTTTAATTTTATTCATTTTTCTCCCGTTACCGGTTTAAATTTTATTACTATAACACTTGCCGATGAATAATTTCTAATCTTTTAATTGCCTTACCAAAAAAAATCCATTTGCTAAACGGTCAAATATTTTTTCAAGATTAAAATCATTAGATATTCATCCTAATTGCAAATCCGATAATCACACACTAACGTATGCTCTTATCGGCATTAAAAAATAATTATCTCGTTTCAAGTTTTTCCACATATTCAACCAGCTCAGATATGTTTTTTTCAAAAGCAAAATTGACCGGTTTTTCAAATGCTTCCAACATTCCAATATCGTCAGCAGTTTTTTCTTTTTTATGATTTAGATAAGATTTCATAACTCTCATCAACAATTTATCAATAAATCCTAATTTATCAAAATCAAATCCACCTCTCAAGTAAAAAAATTTAATCTTCTGCAATTGACTTTCGGTGAAATTTCTTTTTAAAACTTCATCAATCTCCTCTTCTCTTCCCGGAGATGCTCCTGTTAAAAAAAAGATTAACTCTTTATTCTCTATTAAATGATAATTTTTCTTAATATATTTAAGGCCGTTTATTCCACCGGCATATAAACCACCGCCAAATATCACTAAACCATAGTTCTCCATTTTTGAGAATTCAACATCTTCCACATCTTTCAGCTCAGCATGCAATGCTTTGGAGATCCAATTTGCATATTTTTTCACAAATCCTGTTTTGGAACGATATAATACGATTCTTTTCATAAAACTCCCCTTGTTAAACTATGATCCTTAAAATATTTCACAAACTCAAATACTTATGAGTTCTGCATAATTGAGTATTTAGTCTTTTGTTTAAAAACCCAACTAAAAACCTCATCCCCTAACCCCTTCTCCTGCAAGGAGAAGGGGACCTCTCCCTCTCCTCGCAGGAGAGGGCTGGGGTGAGGTTTTACAAAACAATCAATTATACAGAACTCCACAAACTCAAATACTTAAAAAAAAAGAGGCATTCCAAAGAATACCTCTTAAAATCTTAAATGCTATTTAATGGCAGCTCTTAGCTTATCTACCATATCTTTTTTCTCCCAAGTAAAATCGTCCAACTCTCTACCAAAATGGCCATAAGCTGCAGTTTGACGATAAATCGGACGCTTTAGGTTGAGATGTTCAATAATCTCTGCCGGCTTAAGCTTGAAAACCTTACGCACTAATTTCACAATTTCCATATCGCTTATCTTGCCTGTATTAAAGGAATCCACCATTATCGAAACCGGCTCTGCTACACCAATTGCATAGGCAAGCTGAACTTCACATTCATCTGCCAAATCGGCAGCTACAATATTTTTAGCAATATAACGCGCCATATATGAAGCAGACCTATCTACCTTGGAAGGGTCTTTACCGCTAAAAGCACCACCACCATGACTTCCTTTTCCACCATAAGTATCAACGATAATTTTCCTACCTGTAAGGCCTGTATCGGCATGTGGCCCACCTTGCACAAATTTCCCGGTAGGATTTATAAAGATTTGCGTATTTTCATCAATTAGCTCACTTGGAATAATTACATCAATTAGATGCTTCTTCATATCTCTCTCAATCTGCTTATGCTCGATCCCATCATCATGTTGGGTAGAAATAACAATCGCATCAACTCTGGATGGCTTGCCATTGACATATTCGATCGTAACTTGAGTTTTACCATCCGGGCGCAAATAACTCACAGTTCCGTCTTTTCTTATTTTAGCCAGTTGCTGAGCAAGTTTGTGTGCAAACAAGATCGTCATTGGCATCAATTCAGCGGTTTCCTTGCAAGCATAACCAAACATCATCCCCTGATCGCCGGCACCTTGCTCATGACTACCATATGTATCCACTCCCTGAGCGATATCCGGAGATTGCTTATCGATGGTTGTTATCACGGCACAAGTACTATAATCAATGCCATAATCCGCTTTATCATAACCAATTTCCTTGATCGTATCCCGCACAATTTTGGGAATATCAACATAACAGGTAGTAGTAATTTCACCACCAACTAAAGCCATTCCGGTTGTTAAAAAAGTTTCGCAAGCCACTCTTGCCTCGGGATCACTGCTTAATATTTTATCTAGAATTGCATCCGAAATCTGATCTGCCATCTTATCCGGATGACCTTCAGTAACACTCTCAGATGTAAATAAGTGTTTTTCATTTTCCATAATTCACCTCTTTATTTTTACTAATCTCTCTCACAGATCATTGTTATTTTTTTTTAGTTAAGAAGAAGAGCATTATCGCAAATCTTTCTGCTTCTTCTCTAGCAGCGCTTATTGAATTATAGCAAGCTACGCTGAAGGATCTATCTCATTCAAAATTGCCAAATAGCAACTTATCATATCTCCTAAATAGATCATCGAAAAATATTCAGTTATCACAGATTTACCTTCAAGATAAAACTCTAAATACTTCATTTTATTATCAGTTAATTCATTCACAAAATCATTCATCTGATTTCGATAATCTTCATTTTCATTAAATCGTCTTAATATTATAGGCATAAAATTGTCAAAAGCTTTTCCGTTTACCACATATTTCTCGCAACTATTAATTTGCGGAACACTGTTATAAAAAGCCATTTTTTTTGCATTCCGATTAATTTGAGTTTTCCAACGTTTTGCCAAAGCTCTAAATTTAGGATTCTCACTGATAATCAAAGGAATTTTTCCATCTATCTGCATGGCTGATATTTTTGCAAAATTCCGGCTGGAATCAACATGAGCAGCCAATGCACCGGCCCGAGTAATAAGGCTGGCAATAACAGATTTAATCATCCCCGACTGATTTGGAATAATTTGATACTCCTCCAAACATCGAATGAGGGCTGTGAAAGTGAAAGGCAATGCCCTTCGAGACAAGTGCCCTGAGTTCAGCTTAATATTCAAACAATTTTTTTCCAAACTTTCGACTATATCTTTGCTGCTAATTGTAGCTATTGAACATTTTTTGCCTTTCGCTTGCATTAGACAATTTTTCAAAAGGTTATTATCGCCAAGATAATCTAGAATAATTACCAAACTATTTGCATCAAAATAAGCAATACTCTCTGCCTGGCAAATTTCTATTGGTATCAATTCCGCAAAAGCAGCTTTAATTATCTCCGCCACAAAGAGATCTGCACCATCAGCACAAATGATTACCCGATTTATTAAATTGGACTCAATATCGAAATTTCCTGCAATTTGCATTTTTAGTTTTTCATATCCCCACAAAACTTCCTGCGGCATATGAATTATCTCATGACTCATATTCCTACTATCTATTCGGGCAATCTCTTGAGGATTATCTAATATATGCATTTTCACTCCTAATATTTATCTTCTCAATTCAATTATTTTCTTTTTTCGACAATAGTGTTTTTTTCGTCAACTTCAAAAAGATTAGTTAATAGTTAAATTTATCTACAATGTACATTTGGCACAATTCATGCCAAAATTATTCTTGCTCTTAAAAATGATTTTCTTGACGCAATAACCATGCAGCAAATTCATGCTCGATATCATACTCTTATATATTGTTATAGAGTAGTATGTTAGAAAAGAATTACGCAAATTGCTAAAATTATATGTAAAGAATAAAACATAGAAACGAGGAAAAAAAGATGCCTATTAGAAAAGTTAGAAATATCGGAATTAGTGCACATATCGATTCTGGTAAAACCACATTAACAGAAAGAATCTTATATTATTGCAATAAGATCTACAAAATTGGAGAAGTTAGAGGAAAAGATGGCGCCGGTGCTACAATGGACTCAATGGAGCTGGAAAAAGAGCGTGGAATCACCATCTCTTCAGCAGCTACAAACGTTCAGTGGAAAGATTACCGTATCAATATTATCGATACACCTGGACACATTGACTTTACTGTTGAAGTTGAAAACGCTTTACGTGTTCTTGATGGAGCAATTTTGGTACTATGTTCAGTTGGTGGAGTCCAATCTCAATCTATCACTGTTGACCGTCAGCTAAAACGTTATGGAGTACCTCATCTTGCTTTTATAAATAAGATGGACCGTACTGGTGCTGACCCATTTAAAGTAAAAGACCAGTTAGTTGAAAAACTTGGACATAATGCTGTAATGATGCAATACCCAATCGGATTGGGCGAAAAATTTGAAGGAATTATCGATTTGGTAACAATGCGTGCTAGATTCTTTGAAGGAGAAACCGGAGAAGAGGTTCGCGAAACTGAAATTCCAGCAGAACACTTAGCGAGAGCTGAAGAGTTTCGTGAAGAGATGTTAGATGCTGCAAGTATGTTTAGCGATACTTTGGCAGAAGCATTCTTAGAAGGCGAAGAAACTGAAGAAATGATTCTGGAAGCTATTCGTTGCGGAACATTAAAAAAGAAAATTACTCCTGTATTCCTCGGTTCTGCTTTTAAAAACAAAGGTGTTCAATTATTGCTTGATGCAGTAACAAATTACCTTCCTAGCCCAAATGAATGCCAAAACACAGCTATGGATTTAGATAATGATGAAAAAGAAGTATTCCTATATCCTGATCCAGAATTACCAACTGTTGCACTTGCCTTTAAATTAGACAATCAGCAATATGGTCAGCTCACCTACTTACGTATCTACCAAGGAACAATCCGCAAAGGTGATACATTAATAAATACTAGAACTAATAAGAAAATAAAAGTTGGTCGTCTTGCCAAAATGCATGCTCAACACATGGAAGAACTTGATGTAGCTTATGGTGGAACAATCGTAGCTATATTCGGAGTGGATTGTGCTTTGGGAGACACATTTAACAGCCCTGGAATTCGTTATGCAATGCACTCTTCTCATATTCCGGAACCTATCATCTCATTAGCTATCAAGGCTACAAGTAATAAAAGTCTTGAAGCTATGGGAAAAGCTTTGGGAAGATTCATTAAAGAAGATCCAACTTTTAGAAGTTATGTTGATGAAGAAACAGGTGACACAATTATTTCCGGTATGGGTGAACTTCACCTTAATGTATATGTGGAAAGAATGCGCCGTGAATATGGTGCTGAA
>DAOWES010000210.1 GCA_030638385.1 Candidatus Cloacimonadota bacterium
GAGACCAATTTCTCTACGATTGAATTTTTTCGTTCCCAAACTTTTTCATAATTAACTTTTGGTTCTTTAACAGATAGGCCAAAATCTTCAGCTTGTTGCATTTCATGATATAGATCTGCAACTTTTACCAATGACTTAGTGGGAATACATCCCCAGTTTAAACACACTCCACCAATTCTGTCTTTTTCAAAAACAACTGTATTTATCCCATATTGTTGCAATCTGATGGCTGTAACGTATCCGCCGGGACCACCACCAATTACTGCTACATCAAAACTTTTCATTAACTTCTCCTTAAGTGACTATTCAATATTCCTTTTGCTTTACGATATTTAGCCACAACTCTTCTTGAAACAACAATACCTGTTTTTTTCATTTCATCTGCAATATCATTATCACTTAAAGGGCAAGATTTATCTTCTCTTTCGATCATTGCGATGATCTTCTGTTCCACACTTTGGCGAGAAACAGCTTCAAATGATTCATTTTTACCGGCTTTACTGGTAAAGAAATCTTTCAAACACATTATACCAAACGGAGTATCGGCATATTTTCTACGTACAACTCGTGATATGGTTGATTCATTTACTTGTAATTCTTCTGCGATTACAGAATATGTTAATGGCTTTAGAACGCCGTTTTTATTATAAAAGAAATCGGACTGATTTCGAATAATTGATTCGGTAACTCGTTCCAGAGTTCTACTTCTTAAATAAATGGATTTTATGAGGAATCGAGCTGAGTTAACCTTTTCTCTTACATAAGCCAGCGATTCTTTCTCATTTCGTACTTTTTCCAAAATCTTTTTATAACTACGAGAAATTCGGATTCTTGGAAAAGAAAAATCGTTCACAATAATTTCATATTTATTATCAATTTTTTTTATTATTACATCAGGTACTATAAATTTATCATTATTATCAATTACACGTAATCCGGGTTTAGGATCAAGATGAGAAATCTGTTCTTTCCAAAATAAAATATTATTTTCTGTCGTACTGTGCTTTTTAGCAATTTTCTTATAGCGTTTGTGAATGAGATCATCAAAATCTTCAGCGATTAGCTTAAGTAATAAATCGTTACGAGGTGTTTGCACTACTTGTGCGAGTAAACATTCTTCAATAGTGGTAGCTGTAATTCCAGCCGGTTCAAAATGCAAGATCTGCTCATGAACTTCATCTGCCCGTGCTTCGGAAATTTCATATTCAAGAGCTGCATCATAAAATATAAAATCTTTTTCTAAAAAGCCATAAACGTTACAAGATTCAATAAGATCATAAGCAAAGTCATATTCATCTTCCGATAAATCCAAATCATCTAGTTGATTTAGAAATTCTTGCTTACTATTTTTTTTACTTGGAATATAATCTTCCATTTCAAATCGCTCTTGCTTTGGTTGTTTACCGACATTTTCTCTATAAAGTTCATTATACGAATCTAAAATTTCGCTAAGTTGCTCCGCTTCCTCCAGAGTTTTCTTCAGCTCTTCATCAACCTCATTTTTCTCTTCAGATTTTTCAGCCGTTTCATTAGATTTAATTTCATTTTCGTCAAGTTGATCATTCTCAAAATCAACAACTTCCAACATCGGATTTTGTATCATCTCGATCTTTAGTTGAGTTTCCAACTCCATCAAAGGCATTGTCAGCATTTTCAATGATTGCAACATTTTTGGCTTCAACACCATAGATTGTGTTTGCTTGGTTGTTAAAATTTGTTTGAAATCATTCATTATATTTCTCCAAAAGGATGCATGAATTTATCGCCAAGATAAACTTCTCTAGCTTTCTCATTGTTCACAAGCTCACGTGAAGTTCCCGAGAATAGAATCTTCCCTTCAAAAATTATATATGCTCTTTCTGTAATAGTCAATGTTTCGGCAACATTGTGATCTGTTATCAAGATCCCAATTCCTCTATCTTTCAACTTCAAGATAATCTCTTGGATATCTGCAACAGCCAATGGATCTACTCCCGCAAAAGGTTCATCCATAAGCAAAAATGATGGTGATGTTACTAGAGAACGAGTTATTTCCAATTTTCGGCGCTCACCGCCAGAAAGAGTATAAGCTTTCTGCTTAGCTAATTTTGTTAAGCCAAGTTCATCTAAATGTTCAGCGAGCCTTCTTTTTCTCTCTTTTTTGGAAATCTTTAGCGTCTCTAAAATTGCCATAATATTTTGTTCTACCGTTAATTTGTGAAAAATTGAAGGTTCTTGGGCAAGATAACCAATTCCTAACTGTGCACGTTTATACATTGGTAACTTAGTTATGTCTACATTGTTTGCTAAAACCTGACCCTGATTTGGCTTTACCAAACCTAGGATCATGTAAAATGAAGTAGATTTTCCTGCACCATTGGGTCCAAGAATTCCTACTATTTCACCTTGGTTAATATTTAGGCTAACATCGTTTACAACACGGCGTTTCCCATAGATTTTTACGAGATTTTTTATTTCTAATTTATTCATAAGCAATTTGAATTTTGTTTTTTTTATAATATCTGTCAAGCGAATGTTGGTAAATAATATTAAGATGGAATGGTTTCTGCTTTATATTTTCCTTCTAACTTATTGAAAGGCATAAAGAATCAACCATTTATTGTCTTCACCACAGAAAAGAGATCCTGGAATAATAATTACCATTCAACTCTATTTTAGCGATTAAACCTATATACTCCGTCTACTTTTTGATTAATTATAATTTCTTCAATTTTCCCTTGATCAAAAATAATTTTCATCTTTTTACCATTTGTATCATTTATTACAAAATCCTTATCATCTCCTTCCTTCTGAAAATAATGCGATCTTACTTCTTCCATTGCATCGCAAACTTTTATAGTGCCATCTGAAAAATAAAATTGCATTTGCCCTGAGCTTATCCAACTTTCTCTTTTTTCGTTTGGCTCATCAGAAAACTCTACTTTGCAATTATTTTCAAGCTCTGCTTTTTGTATTTTCTGTTCTTCAAAATGTATGCGAATCTCATCTGCAACAGCATCTGCATATTCAGATATAAATTTTGGCTGCCCCAAGAATATAGCTTTTTGCTCAATATCAAAATATAATAAAAAATCACTCGTTATCTTAAAATCCGGTGATTCTGTTATCACATCAAAATTAGCGGCAATTTTAGAGAATTCCTTAAAATATTCAATTTTTTCAGCAGAGATTTTAATTGAATCTTGCATACACATTTCGGGTCTTTTCAAAAGATAGCCATAGCCATCATTAATATCATACTTCAAAAATCCACAATTACCGTTTATACTTTCACGCTCATCAAAAACAGTCACATTATTATGAGCTTCCAATTCACCTATTTGCCGATAATAATTAACACTATCTGCAGCAAAAGTTCTAAATGTTGAATCAGCATGGTCTTCCCTAATCAAGACATCTCCACTAAAGTGAAGCTTTTCCGATAATCTTAAATAAGTAACATTATCTGCGCATAGTGAAAGAGAATCTTCTATAATCCTCACATCACCGGAAAGTTTTGTAATCTTCTTCGTATCATAAAGCTCTGCTGTATTTGAAAAAAATTCTGTCTCTCCATAAAAAAAGTGCACATTTCCAATCAACGTCATAACTCTTTCACCATCTATCTCGGTGGCTGTTCCCACATCTGCATTTATCAATCTATAAGAGCGAGATTCTTCTGCAAAAAGGATCACACACAACAACAATAAACTACCAATCAATATCTTTTTCATCTAACGTTCCTTCTGCTGAAACTTTGGTAATTTCAATCGTATTCATCAAAGCATCGCTGCGCATCTCTTCACCCTGCAATATACTTCCTTCACGTAAAATCGTTACACCATTTTTAGCCAAAAATTTATCAGTAAGTCTATCCCAACGCAAATATGGCGTTTTCAAGATCGCATTATCTGAGGTTACCACCACATCACCGGTTCCCACAAAAACATTATTAACTTCATCCAGTTCGGCCCGATTACAAGTCAATATTATCTCAATTGAACCATCTTTACGATAGGATGTAATTTCCACTGTATCAATGTAAGTGATATTTTTTTTGATAAATTTTTCCATATAATTAGCTTTCATCTTGTATTCCAAAACACCATCTATGGTTGATGAAACGATAATATTCCGCGCTTCCTGATCAGCTATTTCTTCCCCTTGCTTGGAGAATTCCGGTATCTCATCTTTCTGACAACCAAGTGTAAACAGAATACTAAACGCGCAAGTAAGCCAAAAAATCTTCGATAGTTTTTTCATAAATGACTTTATTCTTTAATATGAAATTTATATAGTTTCGAACTGCCCCTTTCCCACCACTATAGGTTGAGACAAAATCCATTTTCTTTTTAAATTCGTCGGTAGAATCTACAGGGCATGCACTGAGCTGAGCTTTTTGCATTACCGGATAATCGTTCCAATCATCCCCCATATACGCCAAATTATCCCAGCTTAAATCTAGTTCATGCAAAATTTCACCGACTACTTTTTCTTTGTTTCTAATTTTTTGCCGTAAAATAGTTATACCCAGATCCTGGCAACGCTGCACCAGAATATCCGATTTTCTACCTGTTACCACAGCCACCTTGATATCAGTGAAGGAAAGAAGTTTAATTCCCAAACCATCTTTGACAGAAAAATTTTTCGATTCCACTCCATTGCTATCATAAATTATTTGCCCATCAGAAAGTACGCCATCACAATCCAAAACCAATAATTTAATTTTATCAAAACTAATCATATTATTCCTTAACAATCTTATAAATTTTCATAACATCATCTAATAATTTTGGTATTTCAGCAAGGTTCAACATGGTTTTAGCATCACTCAATCCCTTTTCCGGATTCGGATGTGTCTCGATAAACAACCCATCTACCTTGCCGGTAGCAATTGCTGCTCTTGCCATCATTCCCACATATTGCGGGGTTCCGCCACTTACATCCCCCACACTTGGTTGCTGCAAGCTGTGAGTTACATCATACACTACCGGAAAACCAATTTTGTTCATGATATCAAATCCACGAAAATCCACTACCAGATTATGATAACCAAAAGATGTTCCTCGCTCGGTAACAAGAACTTTCTCATTGCCAGACATTATCAGCTTATTAACTGCCGGCGCAATATCTTCCGGTGCCATAAACTGTCCTTTTTTGATATTTACAATTTTACCAGTTCTGGCAGCAGCCATTATCAAATCTGTTTGCCTACTTAGAAAAGAAGGGATTTGCAAAATATCAGCTACTTCTGCCACTAGCGCAATTTCGGAAATTTCATGAACATCAGTAATAATGGGAACATTATACTTTTTCTTTATTTTTTTTAATATTTTCAATCCTTCTTTCAAGCCCGGGCCGGTGGGAGATTTCCCTGAAGTTCGATTTGCTTTTCTAAAAGAAGCTTTAAAAATAAAGGTTATATCTCGCTTCGCGGTTTCTTTTATTAAGGTTTCCACAATCTTCTGCATAATTTTTTCTTCTTCAATAACACAAGGACCTGCTATTAAAAAAGGTTTATCTGTTTCTCTTAATAATTTATACAATTCCATATACTATCCTTATTTCCTTAATTATTTACATAACATAACACTAGAATTCTTCGGTGTTTTTTTCTTCAATAATTTTAATTTAAAGTCTAAATAATTTGTTTATTATCGCTTTTCAATTGATCAATATCTTTCATAGTAAGATTTCAATTTTGAAAATAACTAATCACGATCGACAAACTTTTGTGTCCAGCATTTTTTTCTTGCCATTTATCAGCTCTCCAAATTATATCCCAAAAAATAATTTTAACGAGGTGACATGAGGTTAATCGCAAGTTTTGTAGCTATCTGCTTGACCCTTTCTTTAGCTGCCAATAATCAAATTGCCCGACTACATTATAATGGTGGTGGCGACTGGTATAATGATCAGGATGCAATCCCAAATCTTTGTCAATTCCTCAACAAACATCTAAACACAGATTTTATAATAGAAGAATCCATTGTAAAACCAAGCGATAGCAAGATTTTTGATTATCCTTTTATCTTTGCTACCGGTCATGGAAAAATTAGCTTTAATGAAAAAGAGATTACTAATCTTCGAGAATATTTTGCCAGAGGTGGTTTTCTCTATGTTGATGATGACTATGGTTTGGACGATTCATTTCGTGAAGAGATAAAGAAAGTTTTTCCAAATAAAAAGCTGGTTGAACTTCCGATAAACCATCAAATCTTTAGTTCCTATTTCAAATTTAACAAGGGACTTCCGAAAATACATAAACACGACAATAAGCGCCCTCAGGCATTTGCCATATTTGACAATAAGGGCAGAATGTTAGTGCTTTATACATATGAATCCAATATCTCCGATGGCTGGAGCGATGCTCATAATAATAGCCCGAAGATTAGAGAGAGTGCACTTAAAATGGGTGCAAACATTATACATTATTTAATAACTAAATAGGAA